>JBFEIJ010000013.1:0-43112 GCA_041553775.1 Planococcus sp. (in: firmicutes) | reverse complement strand
TTATTTAACAATTTTATTCTTAAAATAATTCTGCATTATTTTTAAATCCATCTTATAAGAATTTAAAGTTTTAACAACTCTACCTCTCCTTTTTTTTTCTTCTAAATACCTTTCTATATTTATGTCGATATTATAAATCAAAGGATCCACTTTTTCTGTTCCACGAATCCATCCCCTAAAATGGTACTCTGAAGAATCTTTTCTAATAAATTCTTGAAGTGCAAAAGATATCTCTGTTGATATTTGTTCGATATTACCAACTGATTGAGCGTAATTAGACATAACCATTTTTTTAAACATTCTATACTGGTCTAATGATGGATTTCTTGTCTCATGTTCATAAACTTCTAAAGTTACATTCTCACTTTTTTTATCCGCTAAAAATTGTTCGTTTAATACAATGGAGAATACAGGAATGTTGTTAGCTAAAGCGAACTCATATTCTAATTGCGTGTAACTTTTTTGGCTTTCAGGCTCTACTGAACCGTATCTTCCGCCGAAAATAAGTAGAAGTAAATCAGAATCTTTAATCCACTCTTGAATTATTTCCCACTGAGTCTTATTGCTTGGAATAAAAAGTTCCATTCCTGCTGGTAAATGACGCGCTTTTAATATACTTTCTACTGCTTTTTGCCTTTCTCTAGTCAAATCTATATAAGTAGAAGAAACAAAAACTTGAAGTTTTTTATTCAATTTAACCCCTCTTAATTCATAGTTTTTTTACCATTATCACTAATTTTAACATAAAATTTCATTACAAAATTCAAATTTTTCCGAATTCATTACTTTATAATTGATTCTTAGGTTCAATTAAATATGTTATTAAAGACATTCCTCTGTTATTTCTATCTAGTTGCCTTTATCAGTCTTGAAATGACGATTTTTGATTAATGTATAATGGATTTAGAAGCTAAAGACGTTTATTTCATTTCTGAAGAATGAATCTATATAGGGGGAGAAAAGGTGGAACATAGAATTTTTAACACCGATGTTATATTAGTAGAAATTGAAAAAAATAAACCTTTCGGTAGTGGGACATGGTCTGAAACGTGGAATTGGGAAATTACAATGGCTAACCATGAAGAAACCTACAAAGGAAAAGCTGTAGTGGATAGTAGGAAAATTAATCTCCCTTGGAGAGAATTAAAGAGTATGAACCCATTGACAGAAATGATTGAGGCTTGCAAATATTACATGGAAAATCATTGAAACGGTAAGCATCTCTCTTCATGTTTCTAATGTGTTTTTAACTCACGACTTGCTTGCAGATTGGTTTCAGTAAATACATGATTAGAAAAGATAACGTTCAGTGAAATTGCTAATAAAGATTATAAATTTAAAAATGGAGTGTGTTTTGATGGAAGATGGATTCAAAGAATATCTAAAAAAAGAAGGAGTTAGCAATCCGGAAAATCCAACCAAATCAGATATAAAAAAATACTGACACTTCTACCCTCTTCAGCAATTACAGCTGAGAATGTATTAAATGAAACTTTGATTAAAGAGTATTATAAATACCTTACAGGTGCGCTCCCCACCATGATGAAGACATTGAATGATTTAGCAGCTCAAAGTTTAGGAAAAGATGTTGTAAGATCCTTTGAAAAAAGGATTGATGCACTGAATAAAAGATATGAAACTGAAAAGGATCCAGAATCAATAGAAAAGATTCGGGAAGAACTGTCTGAAGTATATGACAGAATAGAAAAAGAGTCGGACAAACAAAGAGATTGGCTAGGAAAATTGGCATTCGGCGCGATGGGTACAACTGTAGTTCTTGGCGGAATTGCTATTAGTATCAAAAATAAAGAAGCCGGCAAAAAGATTATAGAGGAGGGACTAAAAGCAATACAAAAGTAAGAAATTAATGCTCTACAATTAAATGGTGCAATTGCTTAATAGATATTTTTAAAAAAGAGTGGCCTTGCTACTCTTTCTTTTAATTTTCTCTTAACTTTAAACTTGAGATGAATGTAGATTACATGGAGAGTAAGTAAAATCGAATAAATTAGGTTCCGACAATCCTCTATTACTTATAGTAATCTTGCTTACCTAATATATTGCCTACCTCCATTACAAATTCACCCAGACTATAGTGCAAAATCCCATTATGCTAAAGATTTTGTAATCGCTGAGGAGGTAAGGAGTTTACCTCAACTCTTAAAAGAACAAAGCATTTCAAACAAAAAAACACCGTAAAATAAAGCAGAAAATGAATCTCTCAGCTCATCTTACGGTGTTCTCTATTGGTGCTAATCCATTCTGATCATTCATTTAAAACATGCCACCTTGGTTGTTGTTTCGTCCGGCTTCTCGCCTTGCATCTGCTTCAGCTAAATTTTGGTTTAACGTCTTTTCCTGTTTATTTAAGCTATACTTCTTTCCAGTCAATACGTCTACCAAATAACCGACGACAAATACAGCTGCAAGAAAGCCCCAAAAAATCCACATCATCCCGTGCATATATTCCACCCCTTTCGATTCAGTCATCGCTTCGATGTTCAATTATCTCTGTCCATCCTCTATACGGTTTTGCGCCTCAATAAGTTTCAACCATTCATGGCTAGTCCCGCTTCACTTCACCAATCGAATTGCACAGCCTCTATGTATTCGAGTAATCCATCCTTCCACTCGAATTGATTAATGGTAATATATTGGTATTGTGCAGCGAATGGATGTGACATCGATGGAACTTACTAAATACACTTCCAAGGACCGGGGTTTTTGGAAAATCACGCTCAGTTTATTGCTCGCTTCCCTTTTTATCTTCGCCAATATATATGCCGCACAGCCGCTCTTGCCGCTGTTCGTCTCAGAATTTCACATTTCAATTTCCAGTTCCAGCCTCGCGCTGTCGGCGACCATTATCGGCTTGATCGTGGGCTTGATCGTACTCGGCTTTTTTTCTGACCGCAACGGCAGACGCCCTTATATTATTTTTGCGTTGCTCGGGTCAGCGATGCCTTTTTTCCTGCTGCCGTTCATCGAATCGTTTACGTGGTTCGTAGTTCTGCGCTTTCTGCAAGGATTTGCGCTAGCAGGGGTTCCCGCTGCGGCACTCGCCTACATCAGCGAAGAAATTGACCGGAAACATACTGGCTATGCGACGGCTTTGTATATTTCGAGCAATGCGCTCGGCGGGATGATTGGACGAGTGCTTGCCGGCTACCTGGCCGATCACTTTACTTGGCAGCTTACGTTTATCGGTTTTGGATTGTTCGGCCTTGTGCTGTTCGTCGCTGTCCTCTTGTTATTGCCGAAATCCAGGCATTTCCAACCGAGTGATCAAAGCTTCGCAAAAGACATCACAGGTTTTTTGTATCACTTGAAAAACCCGTCTTTGCTTGTCGTCTTCGGTCTTGGTGCGGTGCTGCAAATTTCTTTCACTGGTGTGTGGACGTATTTGCCTTTCCATTTAGAGGCACCTCCATTCTCATTGCCGCTGCAAACCATTTCGTATTTCTTTTTCGCCTATGGAATCGGCGTCATCACCTCGCCATTAGCCGGACGCATTGCAGAACGTTTTGGCCTGCGCATTGTGCGGCGGGCCGGCGTTTGGATCTTTTCGATTGGGCTGCTGATGACACTCAGTACGCAAGTATGGCTGATCGCAGTCGGTTTATGCGTCGCCTGTTTTGGTTTTTTCACCGCCCATTCGTTGACGGCTGCATCCGTCGGTCAACAAGCCGACCACCACAAAGGCAGCGCTTCCAGCTTATATCTTGTGTCGTATTACTTCGGCGTCGCTTCAGGCAGTTCGTTATTAAGTCCGCTTTGGACCGCTGGCGGCTGGAACACTTTGGTGCTATTTACCGCTTTACTGCCTGTTTTCTACCTGTTCGCAATTTCGATATACCGGAAAAATGCCGCCTCGGCAAAGAGCTGAGGCGGCATTTGTTCATGGCAATTATGAGAGTTAATTTAGTTGAAATAAACAGCAAATGCGCCGTAACCAAAATAAACCACTAATAGCGACAGCGCGGAAAATACGACATACTCTGCAGTCCCGCCCGTTTTCGTCGTAATCGGAAAACGGATGGTCATTTTAAACGGAAACAATAATTTAATGCCGTTTTTCGTTGCCATATCCAGCACGTAATGGCTGACCATACCGACTAAAAATCCTGCACTTGCAGCTTCGTTTACCTCAAGTGCGTTCAATAGCATTGCCATCAGCACCAAGAAAAGCAGGCTGTGCGTGAACGTTCGGTGGCCGAATAAGGTATTGATGATTTTCGATAATACCGGAAACGACCGGCCGATTTTGCTGCCGCCGTGGCAAATGTCAGGTAAAATTGCTCCTACCGTACCTGCGCATACAAGGATAACCGGATCGTAATGGGTGATTTGGGCAAACGCCAAACTCGCGGCGATGCCTCCAATGATGTGTGTCTTTCCAGTCATGATGTGAATTCCCCTTTTTCGTGTCTCCCTTTTATTATACTGAAAAGCGGGTATGATGAGGATAGAGAAATAAATTTTAAAGGAGTCGAGGGCGATGGGAATCCATAAGTTTTTTACCTCATTAAACGATTTAGAGCGGATTATCCGCGCACCGGGAAGATTTAAGTTCGAAGAGCATAACGTAGCGGCGCATTCTTGGAAAGTCAGCCAATACGCCATGTTTTTTGCCACCATCGAAGAAAAAGCAGGCAAACAAATCGATTGGAAATCGTTATACGAAAAAACGATCAACCATGACTTTGCGGAAGTGTTTATCGGCGACATCAAAACACCCGTAAAGCATTCTTCACCGGAACTCAAGGAAATGATTGCACGCGTCGAAGAAGGCATGATGGAAAAATTCATCTACCGGGAAATTCCCGAAGAATTTCAAGACGTCTTTTTCAACCGCATGAAAGAAGGCAAAGACGCTTCCACCGAAGGACGTCTGCTCGAGATGGCCGATAAGCTCGACCAATTCTATGAATCTTTCGCGGAACTGAAACGCGGCAACTCGGACAAGGAATTTGTTGCGATGTATCGCATCGCGTTGAAAAAACTATTGGCCATTCCGCTTAAAGCGAGCGTCGATTACTTCCAGCATGTCATTCTTGAAGATGTCATCAGTGAAGACGCCATTGTCGATATCAAAAAAATCACACGCCAGGTGCTCGCTGATTAACTTAAATGATAGGTTTTGCCTATTAACTATGGTAAATTTAGAGTACTATCAAAAAAACCTCGGAGGTGAATCCCTTATTTAAGGGAATTTATTGGACCCCATACTTATATTGAATTTAGTTTTGCTCATCTTATTAATCGCGTTGACCGCCTTTTTCGTCGGAGCTGAATTTGCCGTTGTGAAAGTGCGCATGTCGCGCATCGACCAGCTGATCGAAGAAGGCAATAAAAAAGCCATCACGGTCAAAAAAGTTGTCAGTGACTTGGATTATTATTTATCTGCGTGCCAGCTTGGCATCACCGTTACGGCGCTTGGACTTGGTTGGCTCGGCAAACCGACCATCGAACGACTTTTGTATCCTATTTTCGACGCAATCGGCGTGCCATCATCGGCTTCAACGATCGTGTCGTTCGTGCTCGCCTTCTCGCTCGTGACGTTCTTACACGTTGTTATCGGAGAAATGGCGCCAAAGTCGTTGGCGCTTCAATTCGCTGAGCGCATGTCGTTGCTGCTGGCTCCGCCGCTTTACTGGTTTGGCAAAATCATGGCCCCGTTCATCTTTTTGCTAAACGGTTCCGCTCGCGTCTTCTTGCGCATTTTCGGTGTCCAGCCTTCTTCTGAAGAACAGGCACACTCGGAAGATGAATTGAAAATCATCATGGCGCAAAGCTTTCAAAGCGGTGAAATCAACCACACCGAATTGTCTTTTATGCAGAATATCTTTGCCTTCGATGAACGCAGCGCAAAAGATGTAATGGTGCCCCGCACGCAAATCGTCGCGTTTCCGCAAGATTTAAGCTGCGACGAATTATTGGCGGAACTCCGGGAACATCGCTACACGCGCTACCCGATTGCAAACAATGGCAATAAAGACGATTTGATCGGTTTTATCAACGCCAAAGAAATCTTGACCCATTATGCGCTTGCAGGAGACGTCAAGATGGAGGATTTCATCCATGGCCTTCCGTATTTCCACGAAACGACGCCTCTTCAGACCGCGTTGATGAAGATGCAGAAAGACCGCACACACATCGCTTTGGTCATTGATGAATACGGCGGAACGTCGGGGATTATTACGATGGAAGACATCTTGGAAGAAATCGTCGGTGAAATTCGCGATGAATTTGATGATGAAGAAGAAGCTGAAATCATAAAAGAAAGCGAAGACCGCTACCTATTGAATGGGCGTGTCTTGCTGAAAGACCTTGAAGAACGGTTCAACCTGGAGTTTGATGACAGCGACGATATCGATACCATTGCCGGCTGGATCCAGCATCAGCTCGTCGAAGCTGAAATCGGCGACATCGTATCAAAAGAAGGACAGCGCTGGATCATCCTTGAAATGGAAAACCACCATATCGTAAAAGTTTCATTGGAAATTTTGAGACATTGATAAAACAGGACATCTGATTGTAGATGTCCTGTTTTATTATTGGGAAAGTCTCAATTCACCGTATTTCCCCAAAAATCTTTTGTGCTTTTCAACCAGGCATTATTCCCCACTCCACATTGACCGTTTCCCTTTCCTTCTATATGATAAGAACAAATGTTCTTATTTTTAAGAAAGGAGAGATTTTCATGAAACTGAACAAACAATTAAAAGTGATGGGCGAAGTCAAAGACCGGGGGACGATCAAATGGACCGCGATGATGCTGCCGGAACATGTGCAGATGCTTCGCGATTGGCAAAGCCAAGCACATAGCGAGTCCAAGCCCGTTTTGGATGATTTCGATTTGGAGGCCATTTACGAGGAAATCGATTTGGCCCATAAACGTCAATGTCTTGTGGAATTGCAGGTTTGGCAAGGTGAGACAAACGCCTTTACCGGAGTGGTTGCAGCTATTGATCTGAGGATTAAACAATTGTCGCTGGACTGCAGCGGAAATGTCTTGAAGTTCTCTTTTGACGACATTATCGGAGCGGCAATGCGTGAATGATGACTTTAAATAGCATTTAATTTCAAAATTCAATGGTTAAATCGCCTATTAACAGGGCATATAAGGAGTAGTCTTAAGTATGGAGGTCAGATATATGAGCAAATTCATGTCGTATGCGAAAGCTGTCGGGAAAGAGGTCAAAGATGACAAGGCGACAACTTTAGCTGCAGCGCAAGCCTATTATTATTTATTAGCAATCGTTCCTTTATTAATATTGCTGCTGTCGATCTTGCCTTATCTGCAGATTGATCCGGATTCCGTGATGGAATTCATCGCTGGCATCATGCCAGGGCAAGTGGCGCAAACATTTGAGGAAACCATTGTCAGTGTGGTCACGACGCCATCTGGCGGTTTGTTGACATTCGGTATTTTGGGTACGTTATGGTCGGCTTCAAATGCCATGAACGCTTTTATCGAAGCGATCAACCAAGCTTATGATGTTGAAGAAACGCGTTCTTTTATCCGCAAGAAAGCGACAGCAATTGTCTTAACCTTGTTCATGCTTATTGCAGTTATCATCGCATTGGTTCTGCCAATTTTTGGCGGATCGATCATCAATGCAATCAGTTCTTTCTTGAACTTGCCTGAACAGACGGAAATCATTTTCCAAGTGCTGCGTTGGGTCATCTCGATTGCGGTTATGAGCATCGTCTTAGCATTCCTTTACAAATTTGCACCGAATAAGCAATTCCCTTTTAAAGAAGTATTGATCGGTGCAGTTATTGCAACTGTTTTATGGCAAGTCGTGTCATTCGGCTTCTCCATTTACGTGGCAAACTTCGGCAGCTACTCTGCAACTTACGGTAGCCTTGGAGGTCTCATCGTCTTGATGCTTTGGTTCTTCTTGACCGGCTTGATCCTTGTGATTGGCGGCGAGATCAACGCAGTCATCCACAAACGCAAGCATACGAAAAACGCACCTGCGAAAGTATACGAAGAATAACTAAAAGACGCACCGCTGAATTCAGCGGTGCGTCTTTTTCGTTTTGCTCACGATCGGTCATCTCTTCGCCACACCTGGTCGGTGATCAAGGAAATTCTGATAAGCGAACCCTGCTACTTGCTCTTCTGAATACTGTTTTTGCAGTTCGTTGATGAGGCTTTGAAATTTCGATGCATTTTCCAACCCGAGAATATGCGCCGGGATGCCGTCAAAATCGGAGCCGATCCCGATGTGCTTCACGCCTCCGAGGCTGCAGAAATGGTCGATGTGTCGAATCAAGTCAGGAATGACGATGTCTTGCGGGCTAGGTTTAATAAAATCCAAACAGAACACGACATCGATCATGCCGCCTTTTTCAAACATCGCTTTTGCTTGTTCATCATCTAAATTTCTTGGGTGGTCGCACAGCGCACGTGCATTGGAATGACTCGCAATCGGATAATCAGCAAGCTCCATCACATCCCAGAATCCCTTTACTGATAAATGGGAAACGTCTGTGAAAACGCGATTTTCATTGTTCAAACGCACGACTTCCTTGCCAAGCAAGGTAAGTCCTCCCCCTCTCGGTTCGCCCGCTCCGTCCGCGCATAAATTCGCATTGTTCCACGTCAAACCAATCGACAATACACCCAAGCGGTATAAGTGGCGCAGCTTCATCACATCATTGCCAAAAGCGTCCGCTCCTTCAAGCGTCAACACCGCACCAATCTCTTCTTCTGCCAATGCATCGATATCTTCCCACCGTTTAATGTGCTTCATCGCTGGATTCTTCCCAATAATTTCTGTGTAAAACAAATCAATCTGCTCAAGTGCATGCTGCCATTTCTCGTTATCCGGTAGATCCGGATACAAAAACACCGCAAAAAATTGGACTTTGACTTCACCTGATCGAAGCCGATCGTAATTCGTTTCAATTTCTTCTGCGTCCGTAAAATTCAATGGCCGCTGTTTATAGCTTCTCCCTCGTTTAGCGAGCTGCAATTTCAATAATGCGTCGCAATGCGTATCGATAATTTGCATGTGCTCATCCCCTTACCGATTGAATTACTGAATACCTTAAACATACAGAATGAACCTTTAAAATGCCAGATGGATCAATTACAGATTTTGTGTGATTCCAAAATAACACATTTTAGTGATTTAGAAACAAACGATACTTTCTGAAATTTGCTAAAAAAATAGCAAAAGCTCTCCTTTTTACTTTCTATAAAGTCCTATATGTTCCGAATATTATTTTTATTTTCTAATACCGAATAGGTAATTTGATGAATTTATTAACTTTTTGGTAAATTTTAAACATTTAGCTTACATAATCATTATACAATAGGGTAGGGATTTGACGATCTCTTGATACAAAATGGGAAATGGAGCTGGGGAAATGAGAAAAACGTTACACCTTTCGTTAATTTTGGCACTCATCGCATCATTTATCACACCGATCGGCACGGGGAATGTAGCAAGTGCTGCAACAACAAACGCAGTGGCCATCAACGAAATTTCTTGGATGGGAACTACTTATAATTACAATAACGAATGGATCGAATTACATAATACAACGAGCGCGGCCATCGACCTGAACGGATGGACATTGCGCGCGACTGACGGAAGTCCCGCTATCAACTTATCGGGAAGCATTGCAGCCGGAAGTTATTACTTACTTGAAAGAACTAGTGACAGTACTGTACCGGGTGTTGCTGCTGATTTGATTTATACAGGGGCCATGGGCAATAGCGGTGAGTTCCTTGAATTGAAAGATACGACAGGCACATTGATCGACAGTGTAGACACATGGTATGCAGGAGACAACACGTCAAAAGCTACGATGGAACGCGTTGATCCGCTTGCAAGCGGAACTGAAGCGACCAACTGGATTAACGGAGCAGGTACATATGATGGGGGTCTTGGTTCCCCGCGTGCCGTTAACTCAAAAGCAAAAGGATGCACCGACAAAACGGAGCATTTGAATAATGTTTCTGAGCAACTCGGCGCAATTAACGTTTACTTCAATAAATGCGCTGATACTTCATACGCAAGTGCTGGCAACGAAACAAATTATAACGTGAACCTTGAAACTCGTTTGATCAACCGCTTGAACCAAGCGACGACAAGCATCGATTTCGCTACATACGAAATCAATTTACCAGGCATTGTAGATACATTGATTGCAAAAGCAGCTGAAGGCGTTGATGTTCGCGTTATTGCAGATGCTAAAGATGCAACGGATCCAAACTATATCGACCGTTTCGCAACAATGCGCCTGCACGTAGAAAAAATGGTGCGTGGACAAGACGGAGTTATTGGCACAGCGGATGACATTTTTGTCTTCTCGGATTCTCCGATGTTTGCAGTTGAAGACAGTGCGGCAAGAACGGCATTTGGCTTGCCTGCGACGCCTGAAGATTTTCCATTTGTAAGCGTTTCCGTTGGGAACAGTAACACATCCGGCTATCTATTTGTCGATGCAGAAGAAAAAGGTCCGAATGCTTACTACGGTCCTGGAACACAAATGCACAATAAATTTGCGGTTATTGATAATCAATGGGTCTTTACAGGAAGCTGGAACTTTACCGTAACTGGCTTGTACGGATCAGAAAGCAATATGGAACAAGGGATTTTAGATGGCAACCAACAGCACGTCGTCGAGATCAATTGGCCGGCATTAACGGATATATTCGAAGTTGAATTTGATGAAATGTGGGGCAGTTCCGCGATGACGCCTGATAAAGTCGCGTCTAATTTCAACACGCGTAAAACGGATAATACGACACATACCATTGACATCAACGGCAAAACAGTCGAAATTTACTTTTCTTCAGGAGATGACGCGGTTGGCCACATGAGAGAATTCGTGAAAACTTCAGCTGATGTGAATGCATACTTCACCATCTTCGCTTGGAGTGATCAAGGCTTAGTTGATGAATTAAAGAACAAATGGGAAGGCTCTTATAACGATATGGAAGGCACGTTGACAGGATTCGATGTCAAAGGCGTCTTTGATCCAGGCTTCTGGAACCAATGGTGGTCGGCAAGTGTGGATATGACAGGACGCACCGCTTCGCAAGTGAGCGTGGACAACCCGAATACGCGTTGGGCAAATCCTGCACCTGTTTTTAAAGCGAACGAAGCACGAAAACTGCACAGCAAAACGATGTTAATCGATGCTGACACGAACAGCGATCCAACGGTGATGATCGGCTCTACGAACTGGAGCAATAACGGCAATGACATCAACGATGAAAACATGTTGTTCATCCACGATGCAGCTGTTACCAACCAATTTGTGCAAGAATTTAACGTACGATACACGCAAGCTGGCGGTGTCGTGAATTAAAAATCAGCAATTGAACTTATTCATGAAGAGTTTGGGAGTGTAAGTAAAGAGGTCATGGAATGAATTTATTCCATGGCCTCTTTTTGTCTACAGATTGTTATCGGAAGAAAGTAGAGTTGCGCTAAATTTTTAATTGAATTAATTCAGCAAGTCCTCTGCTAACTTTATATTCGAACCGCCCAATAAAAAATGGCAAACCGTCTACTTGAGACGGTTTGCCATTTGCGGTTCTCCACTTTTCTTCATTACCTATTAAATGAAGAGTAACGCAATGTTACTTTCTTCCTTTTCCATGACCGTGATGCTGGCCATGGCCCATAACAGGACGGTCAACTCCTAGCTCTGCCAATTCAGCTTCTGCTTCGTCGACAATTGCTTGTGCTTTTTCTTGCGTCGCTTCATCTAGGTTCGCAAAACGATCTTGTTTTTCACCTTTTTCAGGTAAGCTGATTCCCATTGCTTCCAATTGTGAATGCGCTTCTTCGCGGGTGATCGAACCGTCTTTGGCTTGATCTAGGATGGCTTGCGCTTGTGCTTTCTCATCTTCATCTAGATCAGCAAACATGTCGCCTCTTTCAGCTTTTTCCGGAAGAGTAACCCCTAAAGCCTCGAGTTGTTCTGTCGCTTCTTCGCGAGTGAGCGTGTCGTCTTTCAACTGTTTCAAGATCTCTTGTGCTTGCGATTTTGTTTCATCGTCCAGATTTGCAAAGCGCTCTCGTTTCTCGCCTTTTTCCGGGAATGAAACGCCCAAAGCTTCCAATTCTTCTTTTACACGTTCCTGAATTTCTTGAACTTTGGTTTTTGTAGCTTCATCTAAATCATTAAACCCTTTACCTGTTTTTTCCGTTGTTTCAGCAGTCGGTGTTGTTGTATCCGCCGATTCAGCTGCATACGTGATTGTTCCGCCAATGGCCCCTAAAGTTAAAGCTCCTGTTAATGCATACGTAAATAATTTTTTTCTCATCTTTTCTTCCTCCTCGAATGTAATGTGTTCATTTCAGCCGCATCGGGTTTAGAATCACCCCCTTCATCAACCGGATGCAAGGAAATTACAAGATCAGCTTCCCAGATGCTTAGTGAAATGTTGTTTCTAAAGCTATTATCGAACACCAACCTTAAATGAACCTTAAAAGCTTTAAGCTTTAAAATAAAAAATGGAACCTTCTTTTTTCGATCCGATCAACATCTCCCTGCACATACAAAAACAAGGCTGCAAAGCATTCGTTGCTTTGCGGCCTTGTTTTATTGTTTTACATATCTGGTTGAAACCCCGAGGAGTAAATCAAGCGTTCCCCGATAAAAATGCGAAATTCGGTTTTCAAGCATTTGGCTGACAACGAAATTTTGATTTCTTCAGACTCGCCTTGACTGTTTTTCAATTTTCCATAAAGCCTTGAACTTAAATGCAAGCCGACGTGTTCATCCTGCAAGACACCATCAACATAGAGCCTGTCGCTCAACGGTGTATTTTCTACGTGAATGCTATGGTCTTCGTATTTCAGCTTCCAGACGTTCCTCATCCAATCGCCTCCGCCCAAGCTTATTTACTGTCAGTATAGCAAAGCCTCTCATCAAAGGCGCATATTCCGCATTGTATAGGGAGCAAGTCTAAGTTTGAAATAGGTCAGTGAGTTTAGCTAATGCCTGATAAAGTTGGGGTAGTGCTTGTTAAAGGTTGGATAGTGCTTGTTAAAATCTCCTTACTGCCTGATAACCAAATATCTTTTCCTGTTAAAATCCATTTACTGCTTGATAACGAAAAACCTCGGCTAACGGAGTGGCATTTCGCTCAAGCGAAAAGC
This sequence comes from Planococcus sp. (in: firmicutes), assembly GCA_041553775.1. Lineage (GTDB taxonomy): Bacteria > Bacillota > Bacilli > Bacillales_A > Planococcaceae > Planococcus. The sequence goes on along the minus strand of JBFEIJ010000013.1, from coordinate 29,973 downwards.
ACTTTTGTTTTTAGGAGCCGGTCGCGAACGGCTCTTCCATATAAGCCTTTAAATTTAGTTCGTGGCGAGGTAAAAACCGTTACTGCTTGATAAACTTCGATTAGTGCATGATAACATCTCGCTATTGCCTGATAACTTCTCACTACTGCATGACAACGAAAAATCTTTGCCTGTTAAAAACGAGTTATTGCCTGTTAATGAAAAACCTCTCATTGAAAACCTTTGAAAGCTGGTGGCATTTCGCCCAAAGGCGGAATGCGCTCTTTCTTTTAAAGGAGCCGTTCGCAAAGGGCGAACGGCTTTTCATATTACGCTTTTGAACTTGAACCTTGGAAAACTCTTGTTCAGCAATCCCCCATATCAATAAAAATCCAAACTGCTATTGCTTGATAAACTTCGATTAGTGCATAATAACACCTCGCTACTGCCTGATAACTTCTCTCTACTGCCTGACAACGAAAATCTTTGCCTGTTAACGAAAACCATCTAATGTTAAAGACACACCCCACTGTAGGGCAGCGTTCGATGTTGTTACACTTTGCTAGACATTCTTTCCTTAATTTATTCTGTATGCCAAAATAAAAACGGCATTGCGTTATCGCAATGCCGTTAGACTATTATCAAAATCTGATTAAGGTATGTTATATGGTATGCCTAAGGATTCGAAACGTAAGGCGGTGACTCCAGCGGGACAGCGAAGTGCCGAATCTCTCATAGCAAACCGCAATGACGCTTCACCTTATTTTTTGATCAATTCAAGTTCAACTGGAATCGATGCTTCTACTTCTTCGCCGTTAAGTGATTTGACTGCTGTTTCAACTGCCATCTCACCAATCAATTGTGGTTTCTGTGCAACTGTACCAGCAAGACGGCCTTCTTCTACCGCTTGCACAGCATCGTCTGTCGCGTCAAAGCCAACAACTGTAATGTCTTTTCCTGCAGCTTCGATTGCTTCAAGAGCTCCTAAAGCCATTTCGTCGTTATGCGCAAACACACCTGTTACGTCAGGGTTCGATTGCAGGATGTTTTCCATAACTGTCAAACCTTCTGAACGGTTGAAGTTTGCAGTTTGTTTAGCTACAACATCCAAGCTGCTTCCTGCAACTGCGTTGAAGCCTTCGCCGCGTTCACGCGCTGCAGATGATCCTGGTACGCCTTCAAGTTCTGCAACTTTCGCGCCGTCACCTACTAATGATACTAAGAATTCACCGGCCATTTCGCCGCCCGCTTTATTGTCTGAAGCGATGTGTGAAACCACTTCGCCGCCTGATGCACTGCGGTCAACTGTGATAACAGGGATGCCAGCAGCATTTGCTGATTCAACAGCAGCCGTTACAGCTTCTGAATCCACCGGGTTGATCATGATCAAGTCTACGCCTTGTTGGATCAAATCTTCAATATCACTTGCTTGTTTCGAAGCGTCGTCTTGAGCATCCACTACCATTAATTCTGCATCAAGTTCTCTTGCTTTTGCTTCTGCACCGTCATTCAATGTTACGAAGAATGGGTTGTTCAATGTAGAAATCGAGAAGCCGATTTTGAAGTTGCCGTTTGACTCCCCACCTTCTTCGCCTTCTTCTGAATCCGAACCTGGCGCATCCATCGAACACGCTGCCAAAACTAGCATTGCCAACAATACCAACAACAATTGAATCTTTTTCATTTCTCAACACTCCCTATGCTGTTTTTTTACGGTCCATGAGAACCGCTAATAATATTACTGCACCCTTCACCACTTGTTGGAAGAAGGAGGTGACCCCGATAATGTTTAGACCGTTGTTCAATACGCCGATGATCAACGCACCGATCAATGTTCCGACAATCCAACCGCGTCCGCCGGTCAAACTCGTACCGCCAAGAACAACTGCTGCAATCGCATCCAGTTCGAACATTTCTCCCGCTGTCGGCTGCGCCGAGTTCAAACGAGAAGTCAGCATGAGCGCTGCCAACGCCGCCAATAAACCTGTCAGCGAGTAAACGTAAATCTTGATGCGGTCTGTGTTGATACCTGACAAGATGGACGCTTCTTCGTTGCCGCCAACCGCATAAACACGGCGGCCGAAAGTCGTCTTCTTCAAAATGAAGTACAAAATACCAAAGCTGATAAACATGGTCACAACCGGTACCGGAATTCCCATGAAATACCCTTTTCCAAGCATTTGGAATGCGGCGCTGTCGCCAAGTCCCGAAATCGGGCGACCTTCCGTATAAACGAGCGTCAGCCCCCGATAAATCGTCATTGTGGCTAGCGTCGCGATAAATGGCGCCACTTTCCCTTTGGCAATGATGACTCCGTTAACCGCTCCAAGAATCGCTCCCAGTAGCAAACCGGCAAACATTGCCAAGATGGGATCGACGCCGCTTGCCAGCAAGCCGGCGCTAACAGCACCCGTTAATGCCAAGATGGAACCCACCGATAAATCGATGCCGCCAGTTAAAATAACAAACGTCATCCCGAAAGCGATCAAGGCATTAAAGGAAATTTGCCGAAGCACATTAAGTAAATTATTTGTGGATAGGAACCCGGGCTCTAAAATAGAAATGATTGCGATGATAACAAATAAGCCGATAAATGGTCCGATTTTTTGAAACAACGATTGATTAGTGTTCTTTAACTTCATGGTTCCCACCTCCTGTCGCAAAATGCATAATCCGTTCCTGGGTCATTTCAGCTTTCGGTATGTCAGCCGTCACTTTCCCTTCGTGCATCACGAGTACACGATCCGCCATGCCGATGACTTCCGGCAGTTCTGAAGAAATCATCAAGATCGCCACACCGCGTTCCGCTAGTTCGTTGATGATTGAATAGATTTCCTTTTTCGCGCCGACGTCTACTCCGCGTGTCGGCTCATCAAGAATCAAAAGCTCGGGTTCGATGCCCAGCCATTTAGCGATGACGACTTTCTGCTGGTTTCCGCCGCTCAACGATTTCGCTGTTTGTTCTGGACCGGATGTCCGGATGCCCAACCGTTTCACCATGCTGTCGTATAATGAACGTTCCTTTTTCTTGGAAACAAGACCGTTTTTCGAAATCGCCGAAAAGTTGGTCATGCTGACGTTTTCTTCAATCGTGAAATCGACGATCAACCCTTCCGTCTTGCGATCTTCTGTTATGTAGCCGATGCCTAATTCTTTCGCTTGTTTCGGGTTTTTTATATTCACGGCTTTGCCATTGAATTCAATCGTGCCGGAATTCGCTTTTTTATAGCCGAAAATCGACTGGGCTACTTCTGTACGTCCTGCCCCCATCAAACCAGCTATGGACAACACTTCGCCTCTGCGGATTTCAAAGCTGACCTCTTCAAAGCAGTCCTTGCGGCTCAAACCTTTTACCGCGAGCTTCACTTCGCCGATTGCGGCGTTGCGCTGCGGAAAACGTTCACCGAGTTCACGACCGACCATCATCTGCACAATTTCTTCAAACGACGTTTCCGCAATCGCCTTGTCGCCAACAAATTCACCGTCACGCAAAATGGTGATGCGGTCACATAATGAAAAGATTTCTTCCATGCGATGCGAAATGTAGATGAACGACACGCCGCGCGTTTGCAGATCACGAATCGTTGCAAACAAGGTATCGATTTCGCGGTCAGTCAATGCCGCTGTCGGTTCGTCCATAACGATCACTTCCGCCTCAACAGCAAGCGCTTTCGCAATTTCAACGATTTGCTGCTGCCCAACCGAAAGCGAACTTGCAGGCGCTGCAGGATCAACATCCAGCCCTAAATCCAATAGAGCCTTTTTCGTTTTCTGTTCCATCGTTTTCGTTTTGATGATGCCGCTGCGGCCATAAGTAACTTCGTTCCCCAAGAACATATTGTCCATGATCGACAGGTGGGGAAGAATGTTAAGCTCTTGATGAATCACAGCAATGCCGGCATCTTCCGCTTGCTTCGGCGACGTGAAATGCACTTCCTTGCCTTTCACGACGACCGTTCCGCTGTCGCGGGAATAAATGCCGGTCAGTATTTTCATCAACGTTGATTTGCCTGCCCCGTTTTCCCCCATCAACGCATGGATTTCACCTTTTCCCAGTGAGAATTGTACGTTTTTGAGTACTTGGTTGCCACTGAATGACTTGGATATATCGGTCATTTTGATCATGTTGATTCACCTGCCTTCTTTAAAAGATCACACCAGAGCGAAGAACAATATTGGCGTAAGGCGTTGCTTCACCTGTGCGGATGATCAACTTCGCCTCTTTGCTCATTTTTTTCAATTCATCATGCGTTATGTATGCAGCGTTGACCTGCTCTAAAATACCCGTTTCAACTTCAGGGTTTTCTTCTGTTATTTCCTGGGCAATAAACCCAGCTTCAGCTTGGAAATCTTCCAGCACGGCTTGCAGCACTGTAAGAAATGCCGGTTCGCCGATGCGATAAGATAAATCGATGCACGGAACGTCTTTCGGTACAGGCAAGCCGCAATCCGCAATGACAAGAAGATCTGTATGACCGAATGCTGCAAATGCTGCCGCTAAGTCACGGTTGATCATGCCTAGTTTTTTCATCTTTGCTCATCTCCCATCCGCTCTAACACTTCTTGTCTTGAAGGCATGCCGCCTTGCGCTCCGAATTTCTCCACAGATAGGGAAGCTGCTGCATTGGCAAATCGAATCGCTTTTTCGAAAGGCACCTTTTCTGTTAACGCTACTGCGAGCGCGCCGTTAAATGTATCACCAGCACCTGTTGTGTCGATCGCTTGCGTCTTAAAGCCTTCTACTGTGATGTGCTGGTGCCCATCAAAATACCGCGCTCCATTTTCACCTAATGTCACAATCAGACGGTTCGGGTATTGTTCAAGCGCTTGCTTCCAATCCGTGCCGAAAATCTCTTCGGCTTCGGTTTCATTCGGCGTTAAATAAGTGGCGTGCGTCAATAATTCTTTTGTATAAGCGTCCGCCGGAGCCGGATTCAAAATCGTCGGTACATTATGTTGCCGGCAAATTTCCAAAGTCTTTAAAACGACAGGAATTGGCAGTTCCAATTGCAAAATGACAATTTCACTGCCCGCGAGCGCAGATTCAAATGCCGCTAATTCGTCTACTTCAATGGCGTGATTCGCCCCTGGAACGACGATGATGCGGTTATCCCCTTCCGATAAAAGAATGTTTGCAATTCCGCTCGTGCCTGCTACTCGCTTCACTGAATTGACGTCAATGTTTTCTGCCGCCAAACCTTTCAGCAATTCATCTCCGAACGCGTCGGTTCCGACTGCCCCAATCATATGGACAGCTGTACCGAGACGCGCAGCCGCTACAGCTTGATTGGCGCCTTTGCCTCCTGGTACGGTCGTATACAAATCGCCCAACACGGTTTCCCCTTGCTTCGGAAAGCGGGTTGTCCGTACAACTAGGTCCATGTTAATGCTGCCAACTACTGTAATCATTCCGCCACTCCTTTGGTTGTGCCACGAAGTTTCATTTGCACCGGCACTTCATAAAAATGTTGCTCGACAGGCTTGTTTTCAATTCGCTTGATCAAGACGCGCGTTGCAATCGCTCCCATTTTGTAAACATCTTGCGCGACTGTAGACAAGCCGGGCGACAGCATCTCACCCATCGCAATTCCATCAAAGCCGACAATTTGCAGTTGCTCCGGCACGTTGATGCCAAGCATAACTGCCGCTTTCAACGCTCCAGCTGCCGATACGTCACTGCTGGCAAAAATACCGTCAATTTCTGGGTGTTCCCGCAAAAACGCATCGGTGATTTTCTGCGAATCCGCAAAATGGAACGGACAGGTGACAACATGATAATTTACATTTGTCTTCTTGATGGCATTCATAAATCCTTCATATCGGTCATTTGCCGGGTTGAGCCCATTCGGTCCTCGCAAAAACAAAATGTTTTGGCAGCCTCTTTCTATCAATGCGTTCGTTCCCATCGCCGCGCCTTCACGGTTATTGGAAGAAATCGTCGGGATTTTGTCGTTGATCGCACGGTCAAGCGCCACGATCGGCAAATCCATATCCGCGTAATGCGGCGCATCGAGCTGATTCGACGTCACAATAAAACCCGCAATGTATTTTTTCTTTAAAGTCGTCAAATAGTTTTTCTCTTTTTCAGGATCTTCATCTGAATTGCATAAGACAACGGTGTAGCCGTATGTCAAAGCCACATCTTCAACGGCTCGCGCCAGTTCAGGAAAGAACGGGTTGGTGATGTCTGGCAAAATCAAACCGATTAAATTCGATTGCTTCGTATTCAGCGACCGGGCCACCGGGTTTAATTCATATTTCAATTCTTCAACAGCTGAAGTCACAGCTTTTGCTGAATCCGCGCTAACGTATCCGCTTCCATTTAAGAAACGAGAAACGGTAGCAACGGATACTCCAGCCTTTTTTGCCACGTCTCTGATGGTCGTCATTGTTCTTGCCTCATTTCCGCTACAATGTGTAACCGGTTACACAAAATATACAACGCTGTTTCATCCTTGTCAACCTGAAGATTATCACTCAAAAAAAAGACTCCATCTAAAGATGGAATCTTCATTAGTTACAAGGAACGCGCAAGTTGCCTTCGCTGTTTTGTGCGGTTAGGCTATAGCTTACAATTTCAAATCCTTTTTTCTGCAAGAAGCGTGCGCCTAAATTCTTTTCAATAGCGTCTGTTGCGATCAAATGAACCGGTTGTTTCGGAATTTCCTTATGGCTGCGCATCAAATAAGAGAATGGCAAGTTCATCGCACCTGACACTTCTTCTTTGGAGATGTTATAAGGACGGATGTCCAAGATTGTCACAGCATTCGCATCCACTTCTTCGATGCATTCTTTTTTCATTCCGCGAAGCGGCATAAATCGGCGGTAGCCGCTGCCTACAAACAATAGCGCAAGTATTGCAATGGGTAATGTCATATCTGTTCATCTACTCCTTTACATCTTAAAACCGCCGGAAAGATTTCCGACGGCTCATCGTATCTGGTTAATTACGCGTTTACTTTAGTTGACCATTTTGAATATCCACCAGGCATGTTCACAACGTTATCGATGCCATTCGCTTTTAACAAGCTCGTTGCAATCGCAGAACGTGCTCCACCTTGGCAATGGACGATCACTGTTTTGCTCGAATCGACTTCATCGAGGCGATTCTTCAACGTACCCACCATAATATGATCGGAATTTTCAATATGTCCCTCATCATACTCTGTTTGATTTCGTACGTCGAGTACATTGGCTTCGCCATTATCGATCATTTCTTTTGCTTCTTCTATAGACACGTTGCCGTATCTATCTAAGTTGTCGACTTGTGCAATGATTGCATTTGCATCTGCATAACCAAGAACTTGATCAATGCCGATCGAATGCAAGGCAGTCATTACTTCGTCAAGCGATTCTGGATCAATCAGGATGTAAACAGGTTTTTTGTAATCTACAACCCATCCTGCCCAGTTCGTGAATGATTTATTGAATGCGATGTTGATCGTGCCAGGGATGAATCCTTGGCTGAACGCATCTGCTGAACGCAAGTCCAAGACTTGGTTGCCTTCGTCTAACAATTTCTTAATATCGCTATAAGCATCGATTGGTTCTGGTTCTGGCAATGTAGAAAGCAACTTAGCTCCTTCTTTGTTGACGGATTTCATGACCGCGAAATAATATGGCGGTTCTGGCTGTCCTGCCAACAATTCATTCGTGAAGGATTCTACGTCATCAAATTGCATCGACCAGTTGAACATTTTTTCGTAACCCACTGTCGTTGAAGGAACTGCGCCTAACGACTTACCACAAGCACTTCCTGCACCGTGTGCTGGCCATACTTGTAAATAATCCGGCAGTTCTTTAAAGCGTTTGATCGACTCAAACATTGCTTTAGCTCCCTGCTCAGAAGTATCTTGCATGCCAGCTGCTTTTTCAAGCAAGTCTGGACGGCCTACGTCGCCGACAAAGACAAAGTCTCCTGTAAAGAGGCCAAGTGGCTGATCGCCAGTTTTCGTATCTGTCAAAAGGAATGAAATGCTTTCCGGCGTGTGGCCGGCTGTGTGCATCACTTCAAAGATCAAATTACCGATGTTGAATTTATCGCCATCTTTTAAAAGTTGATGATTAACGTTTTCTAAGTTTTGATATTTCCAATCTGCATCGCCTTCATCTGAAAGATACAATTTCGTATCAAAACGATCTGCTAATTCACGGACGCCAGAAACGAAATCTGCGTGGATGTGCGTTTCAAGTGCTCCGACAATTTTCAAGTTTTCTTTTTTAGCTAGTTCAACGTACGGGAGAATATTGCGCATCGGGTCTACAACTACCGCTTCCCCAGTTGCCTGGCAGCCTACTACATAAGATGCGTGCGCTAATTTATCATCATAAAAATATCGTAATAACATGTAACGTGTCCCCTTTTCCTGTTGTATTTGATATTAATACTATACCCTAAGGGGTATGTACGTAAACTTATCTGCTCACCTTTTTCTCATACCTTTATTGTAACGCGTTAAATTGTAGTCTTGCCAGCGTTGAGCTCGCAAAATCTTTAAATTTAAAATCCCCGATTTCTATCAGTTGGATAGAATTCGGGGACTTGGATTGAATTATTTACGCGTTGACTTCCTGTTCTTGCAGCACCTCTGAACGGTTTTTCTCCGTTTCTGCTACATAAACAGCACAAGCTGCGTCACCTGAAATATTAATTGCGGTTCTTGTCATATCAAGCAATCGGTCGATCCCGAGCACAAGCCCAATTCCTGCAGGCGGAAGATTGACGCTGCCAAGCACCATCGCCAGCATGATTAAGCCAACACCAGGCACGCCAGCCGTTCCGATACTCGCCAAGACGGCTGTTAACACGACTGTTGCCAACTCGACCATCGTCAAATCGACGCCATAGGCTTGTGCGATAAACATCGTCGCAACTCCTTGCATAATAGCCGTGCCGTCCATATTGATGGTCGCACCCAATGGCTGAACAAATGAACTTACCGATTTCGGTACACCTAATTGTTTTTGCGCAACATCCATAGAAACAGGCAATGTTGCCGTACTGCTCGACGTACTAAACGCCACACTCATAGCTGGCGCAAACTTTTTGAAAAACCAAACCGGGTTTTTTTTCGCTAATAACCCAACCGTTCCGCCATATGTGAAAGCGGCGTGGATGAACAATGCTGCGACGACAACTGCCATATATGCGCCCATCGCTTTAATAGCGGACAAACCTTGCGATCCGATAGCTGTCGCAATCAACCCAAAAGTTCCGTACGGAGCAAACTTCATCACAATGCCGACAAGATACATCATGATTTCATTGCCTTGTTCAACAAGGCTGACGATACCTTTTGTGCGTTCCCCTAATGCCGTCAGCGCTAAGCCAATGAACACCGCAAAGACGATAATTTGCAGCATATTGCCATTCGTCAACGCTTCAAGCGGGTTTTTTGGAATAATATTCAACAATGTATCAGCGACAGAAGGCGCTTCTTTCGCATCAAATTCAGCAGCTTTCAGATCAAACTCTCCCGCCGTCCCAGGCTGAATAACTGCCGCTAGACCGAGGCCGATTGTGATCGCAATCGTAGTGGTAACGAGAAAGAAGGTAATTGTTTTAAAACCGATGCGTCCAAGTTTAGCAGGATCGCCAAGACCGGACGTTCCAAGGATGATAGAGAAAAATACAAGCGGTACGACCAGCATGCTGATCAAGCTTAAAAAGATTTGGCCAAGCGGCACAAACAAATATGTATTGACGGTATTAAAAGCATCTGGTGCAAGTATATTGATGAGTAAACCTGTAATGGCACCCAAAATTAATCCGGCTATTACTTTAACCGTTAAACTTTTCTTCTTCATTCAAATCTTCCTTTTCTTCTGACATAGGCATTAGTTTACCTTAAACGTAAATAGAATTATAGCGTTTAGTTATTAGCTAAACTGTATTTATATGAATATACTACTATAGCATTAGTTTTCTTAAGAATATTTTACTACCTCCCTTAAATCCTAAGATATTCAATAGTTTTCCTTTACACAACGCTAATTTAATACGATTTTTAAGCATATAAAATTATAACCGCATACAATCTCGTTGAAAATTTACAGTGATTTTAAACAGGATGATGATTTTATCCATTCTAAAAAATGATTCATTTCCACCAATACCAATCAATGTATCCGCTTACGTTTTTCGATGAGATTTTTATTGATAGAAGCTGAACTCATGGCTTATTTTTTTGATATTCCGCAAGTATGGACCCGAAAATTGGGGCTATACCTTTTATGTAGTCTCTTTAGTATTAACTATTTTATTATTTTTTAAACCAAAAAAACCGTTCCTCTGAGGATCGGTTTTTCTGCATCATTTGCCTTTGGTGGTAGGCGATGAGTTACGGGATAAGCAGTACTTTACCTACACTTTTCCGGCTTTCGATAAAAGCATGCGCTTTTGCCGCTGCTGCAAGTGGATAGCGTTTCGAGATGGTGATTTTTAATTTTTCTTCGAGCATTAGCTTGGTGATTTCTTGCACAGCCTCGTGGAGAAACTCCGGACGCATTTTGCGGTATGTGCCTGTGCTATACCCAATGACCGTGCGGCAACTGGAATGGAGATCGGTCGTCTTAACATGGCCTGGAAACGAGCCTTCGTTGGCATGACCAAACGATACGATTCGGCCAAAAGGCGCCAAGCAGTTCATACTGTGATCAAAATTCCGCCCACTGATGGTATCGAGAATCACGTCGACGCCTTTTCCGCCTGTCATGTCATTCACGATGGCTGCAAAATCTTGTGTGCGGTAATTGAACACTACGTCAGCCCCGAACTCTTTCGCTGAACTTATCTTTTCACTGCCTCCGACTGTGCCGATTATTTTGCCTGCTCCGAATATCCGCGCCAGTTGGATGGCGGTCGAACCGACTCAGCCGGCAGCTGCATGAATGAGAACCGTTTCTCCTCTCTCTAGCCTCGCCATTTTTCGGAGAACATTATAAGCAGTAACGCCAACTGTTAACGAAGCGGCTGCCGTTTCAAGCGGCAACTCACCCGGCACAGCAAACGTCAGAACTTCATCTGCTTTAACGTATTCCGCATACGAGCCGTCTGTTGGAAACGCCATGACGCGATCCCCGTTTTGAAAACGCGTAACATCGCTTCCCGTCTCTACAATGACTCCAGCACAATCGAGACCAGGTATAAACGAAATGCCCGGCTCAATTCCGTGATATCGACCTTGACGCGCCTTAATATCGGCAAAATTGACACTAGCAGCCTCAACTTTGATCAGCACCTGATGCGATGCGATTTCTGGCATCGGCATATCTTGTAATTGCAGAACGGATGGGTCGCCCACTTCATGAATCATCATCGCTTTCATACCAAAACCCCGTTTCTGTTTAGAATACGAGCATACATGTCCCGATAACCAAGCCTCCGTGCATATACAATCATTGTGGAACCATACAGTTTTAGACAATTAAACTCGCCATTTTGTCGTATCTTCACACCAGCATTTTCAAGAGATAAGCCGCATATATGTCTTCAATTTTTTCATTGCTGTATGGTCCTTCTGGAGAATGCCAGACTTGCACCCAATTGGCAGCGCCAAGAATGATCATACGCGCCATTTTTTTCTGTTCGATCGAAAATTCGCCATTTTGAACGCCTTCATCGATAATCCGATCAAAGACCTCCGCGTACTTTGCACGCTTTTCGATGATTTCATCTAAATGCTCTTCGGAAAAGATTTGTTCCGGTTTAACGATTAAGTTAAAAATCTCTTTTTCTCGAATGGCAACTTCCAAGTGAAATTTGATCGCTTTTTCCATCTTTTCCTTCGCGGAAATTTCCTCTTGAAACATCTCTTCCATCTTCTTCATCGCATCTGACAAAATCAAGTTATGACAGCGGTACAGCAATTCTTCTTTGTTTTTAAAGTAATAATAAAGCGATCCCTTTGTCATTAACAATTCCGCTGCAATATCTTCCATTGTGGCATTATGGTAACCTTCGCGAGAAATGACCAAACTGGCTGAACGAAGGATATCTTCTTTCTTTTTAGCTGCTTTTCGCTCGCGTAAACTCATCTCGTTAACCTCATTTACTCGTTTTTTGAAGAGCTCTCTACGTCTCTAGCCGTTCTTCATTAGTTTACTGAGGCTGTTTCTTTCAGCTGGTCGCGCAATTCGAGCCTGCCGACATCACGCAAATGAACTTGATCCGGCCCGTCCACCAAACGAAGCGTTCGAGCATACGCATAATGGGCTGCCAACGGAAAATCTTCGGTAAGTCCTGCGCCGCCGAATACTTGAATCGCCCGGTCGATGACGTTCAAGGTCACACGAGGAACCGCAATTTTGATCATCGCAATTTCCTTGCGCGCTGCTTTCGCGCCTTCCGCATCGATTTTATGTGCTGCGTGTAACGTCAAAAGTCGTGCCTGTTCAATTTCAATGCGGCTTTCCGCAATAATCTCTTTGATGACGTCCTTTTCAGCTAACGTGGAACCGAACGCTTCTCGGTTTTCGGCGCGCGCGCACAATAACTCAAGCGCACGTTCCGCTGCCCCAATTGCCCGCATGCAGTGGTGAATGCGTCCGGGTCCTAACCGTCCTTGCGCAATTTCAAAACCACGCCCTTCCCCTAACAACATATTGCCAACCGGCACTCGAACATTTGTGTAATGCACTTCCGCATGTCCTTGAGGCGCATCATCGTAGCCAAATACGGTTAACGGCCGTTTCACTTCAACTCCTGGAGCGTCAAAAGGCACCAAAATCATCGATTGTTGTTGATGTTTTGCCGCATTCGGATCGGTTTTCCCCATCACGATGGCAATTTTGCAGCGCGGATCCATCGCACCGGTCGTCCACCACTTTTTCGCGTTGATGATGTACTCATCGCCATCCCGAACAATGCTGCTCTGGATATTTGTCGCATCCGATGACGCTACATCCGGTTCCGTCATCGAAAAACAAGAACGGATTTCACCGCGCAGCAAAGGCTCAAGCCATTGCTGTTTTTGTTCTTCCGTTCCGTACTTCACAAACACTTCCATATTGCCTGTATCCGGCGCGTTGCAATTAAAAATTTCAGGCGCAATTAGCGACCGGCCCATAATTTCACAGAGATGCGAGTAATCGTAATTCGATAATCCCGCTCCATAATCCGGATCGTCCAAAAACAAATTCCACAATCCCCGCTCCTTGGCTTTTGCTTTCAGTTCTTCAATAATCGGCGGAATCGTCCAGCGGTCCTCCGCTTCTTTCAAGTATTGCTCCACCGTCGATTCATTCGGATAAATATATTCATCCATGAAATCCAGTAAACTGCTCCGCAACTCTTGGGCTTTCGGTGACAAGTCCTTCAGCATTTTTATTTCCTCCAATAGTTTTAACGTATTTTTTTAAAAAATCTTGAATCTTTATGTAAATATCTCTATCTATTTGAATACTCATTCAAAATTAGTATAAAGGTAATTTTTTTGAAGCACAAACCAATTTTCAAATCATTTAAAATATTCAACCAATAAAGTATTATCTCGTTATGTATTTGTGATTTTTATTTATACATATCATCACGCTGCCGAGATATTTTCATCTTCACTTCTTAATTTGCTGTTTAAAGCCACTATATTTCATACCTTAAAACCAAGTGAACCGAATCAGTATTTGGAGAAGCGTTCGCTCGACTCCTGTGGGTGCAGCGTAGCGACGGGTTTGAGAGACCCCGCAGGGAAGGTTCGACCGAACTTCATTCGGTCGAACCTTTGCGACGAAGCTAGCGTAGCGATGCAGAGACAGGAGCACAAGGTTTTAAAGCGAACGAGGAGGCTCGATTCCCGCCCCATGGAAAGCGAGCGATAAGCTTCGGAAAATACCATCTATTAATCTCACTCGAAAACTTATATTTTTATTCCCAACTTCAAATCTCCAATAAAAAAATCGATCCACCCGTAGGTAAACCGATTCTTATTTTTATTATCCCAAGTCGACGTTATGGTAAACCTGTTGAACGTCTTCTAAATCTTCAATCGCATCAATCATTTTTTCGAATTGTGCTTGTGCATCTTCCGGCAGTTCCAAATCGTTCTGTGCAAGCATCGTCAATTCCGCAACCGTGAATTCCGTAATGCCTGCATTTTTGAAGGCCTGCTGGACAATATGAAATTGATCCGGCTCGGCATAGACGATGACCGATTCTTCTTCTTCCGTGATATCGCGCACGTCGACATCTTCTTCCATCAGCAATTCCAATACCTCGTCAGCTGTTTTGCCTTCGACGCCGAAAACGGCAGTGTGATCAAACATATAAGAAACCGATCCGCTGACGCCCATATTGCCGCCATTCTTGCCGAATGCTGCACGGACATCAGAAGCTGTGCGGTTCACGTTGTTTGTTAACGTGTCGACAATCACCATTGAGCCGTTCGGTCCGAATCCTTCATAGCGCAGTTCGTCAAAGCTTTCTTCCGATCCGCCTTTTGCTTTGTCGACAGCGCGGTCAATGATCGCTTTTGGCACGCTATACGTTTTCGCGCGTTCAAGTACGACTTTTAACGCTTGGTTCGATTCTGGATCCGGCTCTCCCTGCTTGGCAGCCACGTAAATTTCACGTCCGAATTTCGCGTAAATGCGACTTGTATTTGCATCTTTTGAAGCTTTTTTCTCTTTAATGTTATTCCACTTGCGTCCCATTGTATTTCCCACTTTCTTTCAACTTTGAGTGTAAAGAACGTTCACTATCTTTCATTATATAATAAATACGCGGTTTTTTCAGAAATGCTTATTTCGTTATTCGTTCAACTAAGATAAGGCGGTTTCTGATAAAAATAATTCGGCTTCACGATGTCGTTCTTATACGGCTTGTGAAAAATATGCGTGGTTGCTGGCGACATCGGCGGAATGAGCCATGCCCAATTTCCGGTGACGTCCCGCTCAGCAGCCGCTTCTTTTTTCTCGAAGTTTTTAAATTGCTTCGCAACGGTATGATGATCAACAATTGTCACTCCCGCTTGTTGAAACGACTCAAGCACAGCGATATTCAATTCAACTAATGCTTTGTCTTTCCATAAAGAGCGATTGGAACTCGTGTCCAATCCCATGACTTCAGCCACTTTCGGCAATAAATGATACCGATCTTCGTCCGCTAAATTGCGCGCTCCGATTTCCGTGCCCATATACCAGCCGTTAAATGGCGCAAGCGTGTAATGAATGCCGCCGATTTCAAGCTTCATTTCAGAAATAATCGGCACTGCATACCACTTCGCTCCTAGCTCTTTAAAGTTTGGCCATTCGGGATGCTCGAGTTCCACTTCAAGCACCCGTTCTTTCGGAAGTTCGAAAAATTGCGGTGCTTCAGTTGCTGTTTCAATAACGATCGGCAGCACATCGAACGGTGTACCCGCACCTTTCCAACCGAGTTTTTCGCATTGGCGGGTAAATTCAAGCGACGAGGCATCGCCAATGATTTCGCCATTACGTTCATAGCCTGCATAACGAATCAATTGATGATTCCAAATGCGGGCTTGGTCTTGACCGGACATTTGCGGCGCAAAAATCGTGATCGATGGCCGGATTTGCCCGCTGTTTGTGGCGAATTCAATATGAGCCAGCAATGCTTGAAAAATAGCTTCCGCTGTTTCCCGTTCCCGTTCGTCAAAAACCGTTAATGTGTTCCAAAACAAACGTCCGATGCAACGGTTATTATTGCGCCAAGCCATTCGTGCACCATGTTCAAGCTCTTCAAATGTATGTGTGTAATATCCCTTAGCATCAATTTCCTTTGTCACTTCTTCAATTCGGCGGAGCAGTTCTTCTTCAGTCTTTCCTAATTCACTGCAGTATCCAGATAAAAATTCGATGGCTTCCATAAGCAAGGCATTGGGCGTCCCAATAGCGTTCAAATTTATCACTCCCTGTCAATATTCTATCATCGACGATTGAGATTTTCATGTTGGAAACGGATAGTCGCTGGGTTTTTTGTGACGAATACAGTACACTTGAACAAAATGAAAATACACTGGCCGGGAGATGAGCGCAATGGTAAAAGCGATTTTTTTTGATTTGGATGATACCTTGCTATGGGATAAAAAAAGCGTCGAGTTGGCGTTTCAAAAAACGTGTGAATTAGCGGAGTCCCTCAGCGGATCGGATTGCACAGGCCTTGAACAAGCGGTTCGCACGGAAGCAAGCGAGTTGTATGCAAGCTACCCGACCTATGAATTCACTAAAATGATCGGCATCAACCCCTTCGAAGGACTATGGGGGACTTTCGATGATAAAGGGTCTGATTTTCAAGAAATGAAGAAAATCGTTCCGGAATATCGCCGTGCCGCATGGACTGGCGGATTAAAACGCATTGGTATTGAAGACCTGGCACTCGGACAGCGTCTTGCTGATCATTTCCCTGAAGCCCGCAAACAGCATCCCGTTCTGTATGATGAAACGCTGCATGTATTAGAAGAGCTAAAAGGTCGCTATGATCTTTTATTGTTAACAAATGGCTCTCCTGGTCTTCAAAACATCAAACTTGAAATCACGCCTGAAATCGCCCCTTACTTTGTGCACATCGTCATTTCCGGCGAGTTCGGAAAAGGCAAACCGGATCCGGGCATTTTCGATTATGCACTGAACAAATTCGGCTATTCAGTTGACGACGTGCTAATGGTCGGCGATAACTTGATGACGGATATCCTTGGCGCCAATCAGGCAGGCATTCGTTCGGTATGGATCAACCGCGAAGAAAAAGCACCTCACGACAGCATTAAGCCGACTTATGAAGTTGCTTCATTGAACGATTTGCTGCAATTATTGGAGCAGGAACAATTATAAAATCATCACAAAAAGACGCATCGGAAATCTCTCCGATGCGTCTTTTATTTTCCTGAACTACTTATAAATTAATTGCCGTCACTTTTTCGATTTCCACCAATTCGGTCAACTGGTCGAGGCTGCTTTGTTCAGCCGGCTTATCAATTGATAACATCATGATTGCATCGCCGCCCTCATTCGAACGGCCCACTTGCATCGTGGCAATGTTCACGTTCTCTTGTCCCAGCAAGGTTCCGACACGCCCGATCACACCAGGGCGGTCATTATGGCGGATAAAGAGCAGATTGCCTCTTGGCACAACGTCGACAAGGTATTCATCGACTTTGACGATACGTGCGCCTTGTCCATTTAATAACGTACCCGCTGCTTTACGTGTACCATTCACCGTTTTTACTTCCACGGTGATTAAGTTGGTGAAGCCTTTGGCTGCAGTCGATTTGCTTTCATTCACCAAGATGCCTTTTAAATTAGCAAAATACATGGCATTAACGTCATTGACGTTTTCCCCTAAATAGCACTTCAAAAGCCCTTTTAACATATTGCGTGTCAGCGGTCCGACTTCGACATTCGCCAATTCACCAGAATACTGGATATTCACTTCTTGCGCGGTCCCATCCGCAAGATCTGCCAGGAAAATACCTAAGCGTTCCAGCAAATCGAAATACGGCTCGATCTGCGCCATGACTTCTTTCGGCACTGAAGGCAAATTGACCGAATTGCGAACTGTGCCTTCGGTGAAATAACGGATGACGTCATTGCTGACATCGACTGCGACGATTTCTTGCGCTTCAATCGTGCTAGCGCCAAGATGGGGCGTCGCCACCACTTCCGGCAAGTCGAGCAAGCGGAAATCGACCATCGGTTCTTGTTCGAATACATCAAGCGCAGCGCCTGCCACTTTTCCGGCTTTGATGGCATCGTACAATGCATTTTCATCGATGATTCCGCCACGTGCGCAATTGATGATTTGCACGTCTGGCTTCATCATGTCAAAAGCTTCCGCATTGATGAGATGCCGTGTTTCTTTCAGCAAAGGCGTATGAACCGTAATAAAATCTGCAGCTCGCACGACATCTTCGACAGTACCAAAATCGACGCCCATTTTATCTGCTTTTTCAGGCGTCAGAAACGGATCATAAGCAATCACGTTCATCCGTTGGCCAATAGCTCGTGCGGCGACTTCTGCGCCAATACGTCCTAACCCAATGACACCCAATGTTTTATTTTTCAATTCCACACCGATGAACGATTTCCGGTCCCAATTATGGTTGCGCAGCGCGTAATACGCCTGCGGAATTTTACGAGCCATCGACATCAACATCGCCATCGTGTGTTCAGCCGCCGAGTTCGTATTGCCGTCTGGCGCGTTGACGACAATAATGCCGTGTTCAGTCGCCGCTTCGAGGTCGATGTTATCGACTCCAACACCGGCGCGCCCGATAATTTTCAGGTGCTTCGCTTTTTCAATAATTGCACGCGTTACTTGAGTTTGGCTTCTGACCAGCAGCGCATCAAAATCACCGATGCGTTCTTCTAATTGTTCTGGCGTCATATTCGTTTCAATCGTAATATCAAAACCGTCCGTTTGGCGCAGTGGGTAAATGCCGTCTTCACTTAGCGGATCACTGATCAATACTTTATATGTCATTGCGCAGACTTCCCTTCATCCAAGAAAATTTGTTGTGCCGCTCTTACGCCGTGGCCCAGTTCAATGTTTTTTCCTGCTTTGATGAGGCCGATCTCCATCGCGGCAATCGCTTGCAGCATATCCGCTGGCGAGCAATACCCCATATGGCCGATGCGGAATATTTTCTTCGCCAATTCTTGCTGTCCCCCGGCGAGCTCAAGGTTAAACTCGGATTTCATCACTTTTCGGAACGCTTCCGCATCAAAATCTTCCGGCTTCACCGCTGTCACGGTTGGAGAAGCATCTTCATCGGTCGTTAACAATGGCACACCAATCGCTTTAAATGCAGCACGTGTCATGTTCATCATTAATTTGTGACGAGCATAGACGTTCTCAAGCCCCTCTTCTTCTAATAGCTCTAAAACCTGTTGCAAGCCGAATAAGATCGACAATGCCGGTGTAAAAGGAGTCGTGTCTTTTAGGATATTATCATGGTATTTTGCCATATCGAGATAAAAGCGCGGTTGGGGATTGGCTGTGATCTTTTCCCAAGCCCGTTCGCTAGCGGCGATAAATGCCAAACCGGCAGGCAGCATAAACGCTTTTTGAGAACCGGTTACGACAACATCAACGCCCCATTCATCCATTTCCGTCGCTGTTCCGGCGACGCATGATACGCCGTCCACAATCACCAATGCTTCCGATACTTCGTTGATGGCTGCTGTCAATTCTTTAATGGGATTCAATACGCCTGTTGAGGTCTCACAGAAAGTCGAAAACACAGCCGTCACGCGTGGTTTATCTTTCAGGAATTCGATAACGTCTTGAGGATTGACCGCTTTGCCCCAGTCCACATCAAGTACATGTGTTTTCAACCCATAAGATTTGCAGATTTTCACGAACCGATCACCGAATGCGCCGGTCACAATGACGGCTACTTCTTCACCGGGCGCGACCGTGTTGACAACCGCCATTTCGAGTCCAGATGTGCCGCTGCCTGTGACAATCATGACTTCTTGCTGCGTGCCGAAAACCTTTTTCAGTTTTGGACGTATTGCTGCCATCATCTCAGACGTACTTTGGCCGCGATGGCCAATCATCGGCTGGCTCATCGCTCGGTTCACACTCGGCGGAATCGGTGAAGGTCCTGGAATTCTTAAAATTTGTTGATCTGTCAGCATAATGGTCATTCCCCTTTCTTATTCAAACAGCATATGGAGCTGGACTAAAAAAAGACTCTCCACCCCCTACATCAAAAATGTAAGGGGCGAAGAGCCTTCGATTCGCGGTACCACCCTAATTCGCCGCTCCTTACCGGAACAGCCTCATTGGTTCACATGCGTAACGGACACGAGCCGGAAAAGCCTACTGAATTTCAGCCTTTCTATTCAAGAGTGCTGCCTACTGCCGGAACCGCTGATTTGCACCATCCATCAGCTCTCTGAAGATTCCATTGCCGTCTGCTTGTCTCCGTCATAATAGTTGTTCGAATGTTTAATTGACTTCATCATAACAAATCGCTCTAAGTTGTCAATATATATTAAATTTTCAGTCTTCATTGGAACCGTTTTCATTTTTCACAATCCTGTGCGGCTTAAGGGCTTTGTGCGAAAATAAAATTTTTTATTAAATGTTCCAAGCTATCTTAAAGCAGCAGCATTTATTAAAGCTTCTACTAATTTCCGACCAGCTCGCTACTGATAAAAAAAGGCTGCACCAAAGTCATATTTCATGACTTCGATGCAGCCTTTTGCTGTATACAGTTGATTAATTCAATCCGAAATCGTTGACTAGCGCTGCAAGTCCACCTTGATAACCGCTGCCAATTGCGTTGAATTTCCACTCTGCGCCGTGGCGGTAAAGTTCCCCAACGACAAGCGCCGTTTCGATCGAGAAGTCCTCGCCAAGATCGTAGCGTAAAATTTCCTCGCTGCTGTTTTCGTTCATAACGCGGATGAATGCATTTGATACTTGGCCAAAATTCTGGCCGCGGCTTTCCGCTTCGTGAATCGTTACAGTGAATACGACTTTATGGATATCTGCAGGTACGTTCGGCAGGTCAACGATTACTTGCTCATCGTCGCCGTCTCCTTCGCCTGTCAGGTTATCGCCTGTGTGGACAACTGAACCGTTGCCGCCTGTCAGGTTATTGTAAAAGACGAAATCTTCCGGTCCGCGCGATTTGCCATTTTCGCCTACTAGAAAAATGGATGCGTCCAAGTCAAAGTCGCCTCCGCCGCTGTATTTGTTCGTATCCCAGCCGAGTCCGACTAGAACTTTTGTTAATCCTGGATTGGTTTTTGTTAAATCGATTTTTTGGCCTTTTGATAAGTTGATTGATGACATAGTGAATTCCTCCTCAGATTAAGTAGCTTTACGCTGGGTTTCTTCGTACTTCTTCTGTAGTTCTTCGATGCGCACGCGTCCTTGCTCACGCATTTTGCGGTTTTCATCTTCAATTGCGCGGGTATCGTTCATCCCCTGCATAATAGTTTCCCATGTCTGCTCAATAGTTTCAATCTTGATGCTAGGTTGTCCAGACATGCGCGCGATATCGACACTTTGGCGTGAGATATCGTTGGCGTTTTTCAATAGCATTTCGTTTGTGCGGCGATCAAGCTCATTCATGCCTTCAGCAACCAAACTTTGGCGCTTCGCAGCGATGGCGTTGATCAACCCTGTTTTGAAAATCGGAATCGTCGTAACAAATGCGGAGTTGATTTTTCCGATCAGCTTCGTATTACCTCGCTGCAGCATGCGAATTTGCGGCGCCGATTGATAAGAAACTTGTTTTGCCATTTCCAAATCGTATACGCGCTGTTCGAGCAATTCGATGGCATTTTGCAATGAATTCAATTCCATCAACGCCATTTGATTGCCGCTTTCCGCTTTCGCTTGTACATCTGGCAATTGTTGCTTCAATTCTTCGACTTTGATGTCACCCGCCGCAATGTATTTTTCCAACTCCATAAAATATTGGAAGTTCTTGTCGTAAAGCTCTTCCAACGTCGTTGTGGATTTTTTCATTTCGGATTCGTATTTCGTAATCTCGACATATACTTTGTCGATTTCCGTGCCCATCGTTTGATATTTATTGAATAATTGCTCGATCACTTTATTGCCTTTGTTGAAAATTTTGTTTAAAAACCCTTTCTTTTCAACAAAATCTTTTTTGTCAAACTTGTCCATGATTTTCCCCAATTGTTTCAATAACTCACTGGATTCTTCCATGCTGTTCGCTTGAACCGTGTTCAAGACTTTACCCGTGAATGCTGAAATTTCATTCGCTGGTTCGCGGCCAAACTCCAATAATTCAATTTGGTTTTTCGGATTGATTTTAGAAGCCAATTGCAATACTTCCGGATCTTTCTTCAACTGGACTTTCAATTCGTTTTCGTTTTGCATCGCCAGCTCTTGTTCTTCAATCTGATTCGGCATCGTGTTCATCAACTTTCCCTCCCTTTATGGTTAAAGCCATTTTCTAAACATCTTCTTCACCACGGACGCTTCTCTATATGGTTCGTCGTAGCTTCTATCATCAAGCCAGTGCGTGTCAATCGATTCTTCATCAATCCAGCGCTCGATATCTTGATGCGCTTGTGGATTGATGATGATAACGTCCAAACCGAATGTGTGGATCAAGGCAATGGCGTTGGCATCTGCACGGCTCAATTCACCGTCTTTTTCTTCGTTATAAAACAAAAGCGTCGGCACAAATTGCGGGTAGTCGAATTGCTGGATCAGCTTAATGACCGTATCTGGCAGCGACATCGATTGTGAAAATTGATACAGCTGCAAGTCTTCAAAAGATTCACCCGCTTGCGGAGTCAGCATCGGTTTCTCCACATGCCGCGCTATGGCTTGGCAGATCGCCGTTTGTAACCCCGTCGGCAGCCGGCCGTATTTCCACCAATTTGCGCTTTTCATTTTTTCCGGATCCAAACGGCCATCTTTGCCAAGCGCTGCGCGGTAATGGAATTGCTGATTTCCTTTGCGCTCTTCGATAAACGGGAAGCTGCGGATCAGCAATGTATCTTCCCGTTCGTCGAGGATGTGGATATTGTCCCAAAAACGCTTGCGGTCTTTTTCAATGCCCATCACTTTTGCGAACACGACTGGAATGACGACGCTTCCACGTTCGACCGCGAATGACGGCCGAACCATCGCCCGTTCCTTCGCTAGCATAAACGCTTCATCAATCGTTGTTTTCAGCCTTACCGACTTGGTAGAATACGATTTAAACTGGAATGGCTTATACAATCCCGAATCGTCGTGATGCAATAGTCGGTCCACTTCCTGCGTCGCCCGGAAGGCAACGGTGCCGACGCGTTCTGGTCTTTCGAGCGGGAAAGGTGGAATCGTGTCTGCAGTGATTTGAAAACTATGGGACGGCAAATCTTTTTCAGCCACAGCCTCTTCCAACCATTGCTTGCCTTCAGGATCGTAAACAATAAGATGGAAGCCGAATTGGACGGCGAATTTCAAAAACCATTTTTCGCTTTCAGTCGTTTCCCCGTACCATAAAAATCCGGGCAAACCTTTTTCGAGCGATAATTTTTCGAGCTCCGGTTCAATGTGATTAAACGTCCATTTGACAAGGTCGGTCGCCACACGCCGGAACGAAGAAATCGTCGTACTGCCGCCCGATTGCGCCTGAAACTCTTTCAATACGTCAATCATGACGAGGCGCAAACGGCGATTCAAACCTGTGTCTTTCAGTCGCGGGAGCAGTCCCTTGCCGTCCAAAAATGCCACAATGCGACTAGGCGACAGTCCCCGTTCCTTATTGTTCATTTCAAATAAATCTTGTAATGTGCGGAGACGTTCTCCAGAAATCTGCTTGTTTAAATTGTCTGAAAGGCGAATCAGTCTCCCATCTGCTTGTTCGAGCAAATCATACATTGCCGCAAAATATTCATCGGTATCCAGCGGCATGCCGAGAAATTGCCCCAATAATTGCGGATAGGTGATTGTTTCATCTTCCACTTTTGTTTCCGAATGCGCAACTAGCGGTTTAACCAGCCATTCACCCAGTTTTTCCGGATCCCACGTTCTCACGCGTACCGGATGCAGCTGAACCATGGGAATCCCCCTTATCCTTTATATTGCAGGGCAAGCTTTGTAACCTGATCAAGGATTTCTTCCCCCGCTTTGATGCCACTTTGGCTCGTCACTTCGATGTGGTCGGAAGTCTCTATATTGCTCCGCGCCACTTCCCCATGAGCCGCCAAAAATCCAAGATCCGCGCTTTCAAGAAGGCAATGATCCAAGAGCGAATCACCGGCAGCCGCCACAAAGTCGGCATTGATCCGTTGCTTCACATATTCCATCGCTCCGGCTTTCGTAATGCTGACAGGCATGAAATAGAGCTTGCGTCCTTGCAACGACAAGTCCCAACCGATTGCACGGAAAATTTGAATGTATTCATCTAACTTTTCTGCAGGAAAACGTTCGCGGTCGATAATCAGGTAGACGAACCAGCCATCCGCCTGACGCACTCGCAACACCCAATCTTCTGAAAAATGCTCCGCTATTTTCGGCATGAGTTCTTCAATGATGGTTTTATCGCTGATGCATTGCGCTCGCATTTGCTCCGACCAATCTTGAATCGGCTCGCCATTTTCCAGGATGACCGCGCCATTTGAAATAATCGCAAATTGCGGCGTTTCGCCTTCTTTGAAAATGCCGGTTACGCGCTCGTATTGCGATTGCGTTCTCGTCGTTACTGGCAGAAAAAATGCCGATTCCGATAATTCCCAAAGCGTTTGCTGACTTTTTTCGGTCATGAACGATTGCGGCTTGCCTTCATATCGCTCGACTTCCCTCAATTCTTTTTCTCGCACTTCGGGCCCCATGGACCGGCGGGAATAAATCAAGGTCTGATCCAAGTCACTGGCAAATAAAATCGTCATAATTCTTTCCCCGATTTGATCAAGCCGATTGCCTGGTAAAACAAGGTCGGCACTTCTTCTACAGGCACATCTTTTTCTTTCGCCAAGATCAAGATGTGCTGCACATCCGGATTGTCGAGTTCACGGACATAGACTTTCCAAGGGCTGCGGCGCAATAATACACGCGTCGTTTCGCCAACGCCCGGCTTCACAAGGTGATAATCTTGTTCGCTGTACATTTTATCGCCGATTTCTTCTACTTCGCGCATGCCTTCCCATGTTCGATCAGCGATAACATCAGAACTTTCTGCCGCTTTTTTCACTTCGTCTGCCGTTGCCTTAAATTCAGCAGTTACGTGATCGATGAAATCGTTGGATAAATCGTCTTGCAAAAGTTCAGCGTAAAACTTCGCGCCGTGGAAATCGCCTTCACCAACGTATTTATCATTTAAAATGGTGCGGCTGACAAGTCCTGACACCGTCGCGTTCAAACAAGCGCTTGGAATCAAGAAATCTTCTCTTGTGCCAAACAATACAGCGCAGGCCCCGGGATCAGCCAATACCGCCATATCGTCTTTTAAGTCCCATCCATTTTTGCTGTTCAAAGCATCAACCGATTTCGTCAATTCTTTCTGAATGGCGCCTTTTCCTGTCCATCCATCAATAAATTGAATGCGGCTCTCAGGATGTTTTTTCCAAATCGCTTCCATCGCTTTTTCGTCAATGCCTTTATCGCGTAAGATCGACACGCTATAATGCGGCCATTCCATCCCCAAAATCTGCTGCGCATAACGGCGGATCAAAATGCCGATCGGGCTGCCGGCACGGGCCAAAGACACGAGCACAATATCATCGGTCTCGGCATTCATGTGAATGCGACGTGCCACAAGCCCGACGAGAAAACTTAAGTATGACTTGGTTTTTTCAACCGTTGCATGGTACAGATCCGTATATTCTTGTGATGGCACGTACTCAATCGGCAAGCGCTCTGCGTAATGCGCACCTGCTTGAACGGCTTGTTCCCGTTCCTCGAGTGTACTTTCAGTGAAAGCATCTGTTACATCTTTCAACAAAAAGGTGATATCTTCCTTTGAATAACTTGTTTTGACCAATCCCGCTTCAATCATCAGGCTAACTCCCCCGCTTTCTTGTTCGTTAGAGAAATCCATGTGACAGGCGCTTTTTTCTCTAAATAAGAAATCAGCGGCTGCCATTCTTCTTCAATTGTGACTGATTCAGCCAGCAAATAAATCGTAGTAATATCAAGCTTGCCAATGTTATAGAGAAATTGATTCACGCCGTCTGCATCAGGCAAGCTGAACTTCACTTTTTCCTTGATGGGATATTCTTTGGTGTCGGAAGCGAAAATCGGACTGCGGGTAGTTGTCTGCACAAGCGCTTTGCTGTTCAGTTCCAATGCGAACCGCAAAGGCAAATACATATTCTCACCAATGCCGATAATCAGCGGTTTTTCGTGTGCTATTTGTTTACCGAGCGCTGCTGAAATTTCTGTTGCCCAACGATCGATGTCCTGATGCGCTGCGCTCGACAAGCCGAAGCGGCCAGAAAACGGCACGTATTGCTGTCCCGTTGTTGAACGATGCGGCAGCGATTTTGTATGGGCAAGTTCATTTACCGACAATTGACTGCTGCCGGATAACATTTCCAAGTCACCATCTACTGGCGACGAGCCGTGGTGCAGATCAAAATGACCGGACATTAGCGACAATACATCAATGCTGATTTCACGATCTTCTGCAAGCTGGTCGACATGGCGCTGCTGTTCTTTGCTTCGCCAATCAAGAATCGATAAAGACGTATAGCGTTTGCCTGGAAATTGATCATCTAACGCTTTTATTAGATTGACCAATGTATTACCTGTGGAAATTTCGTCATCAATCAAAACAATAGACTCTGCATCTTCAAGCATCCCTGCTGGAGCGTATACTCTGTGGGAAGTTGCGTGGGAATGCTCTTCTTCGAAGACAAAAGATGGGGTCGACCCGACGATATCTTCACGGGTGGTATGAATATAAAAAGCATTTTCAAAATGTTGGAAAACCGAATGACCCAATCCGGTAGCTGTTTCAGCCATACCAATAAAAACTGTTTTTTTCGGCAGTTCTACCCGGTGCGTCAACGCTTTTTTCATCAACTCCGCATCGGGAATCCCATTTGCTATCATGCGCGACAATTGTGCGGTTTGCGGAGGTGTCGCTAACGCTTCTTTAGTCATCAACAAAGAAGCCAGCAACGTGCCTGTGCCCAGCGCGATAGCCGGATGAACCGCTAAATGCTTCGCAATCAATTTGCTGACAAATAGGAATTGGCGTTTTTTATTGACGCGGAGGGCCATTGAGAACAGTGCTTCTACTGGCAGTCCTTGAAACGACTGATTGACAGTAACGGTCAAATCAAGAGAATCCCATAATTTATAATTGTTTTGATAATTGACTTGCTCGAATGTGATTGAGGACATCGATTGGTTTAACGTTTTCATTCAGCACCCCGTAGACTTCCGCTTGAGCAATGATTTTCTTCGCCCAGCTTAAATGCGGTTTTACTTCGTTCATTTTATTGCGCGTCGGGCTTTGCAGCACGCCATTATGCGTTCCGCTTTCAGCCACTATCAAGGACGCGTCTGTGTAATTTTCCAGCGACACGATATAGCCGGCATTGACGATCATGATTTGTGAGGGGTGAATGCAGGTTTTGCCTTTGAATCCGTTCAGCACATCCAGTTGAACTTCTTCCCATAACACCCTTTCAGGAAGGCTTGCGAGCCATCCCTGCTGGTCATTGGAGAAATGTTCATAAACGGGACCTGATACGGTAAAGCCGTCTTCCGCTCTGCCGAACCGATTCAATACATCCACTAAACAATCCCTGATGACGTGAACGTCGTAAATTGTCCGTTCAACCGGGCGCCGCAATCCATACAAACTGGAAAAATCAGTAGCGCCGACACGGACCGTCAATACCCGGTCCACTTCCGTCAGTAAAATTTCGTGGATTTCTTGCAGCGCCTTGCCGCGCGTTTCCGAATACAAGACTTCTTTCGTTTCCAAAAGGGGCAGCGCGTATAAATTGCGCCCTGCTGCCTCACTAGCGCGATCAAGCGCCTGGAAAAATGATGGGAGATTGGTCGGTTCGCATTTCGGAAAGACAATGCCCGTCAACACACTTAGCGAAGTGCCGCATAATGCGATCATTTTATCGAGTTGCTGCGCATTGCGGATTCGCAGAAAAAGCGCTGGTCCGGCTTCCAATTGGAAAGGTTTAGCCTTTTCCAATTGCTTTAACTGCTGGACTACGTTCTCTTCTGCCTGTAAAAGCTGTGAATCTGCCACTGCATCTTCCAAGCAGATGATCAATGTCGTCAACCCTGCAAATGCATCTCGGCTGTATTGACCGGATATGATCTTATAGGCGAAGTCCGGCCTTGAACCTGGCGTATATAGCGCCGCACCTAAAGCCACCCCTAGTGTTTCCCGCTCTGCATCTCGGTTAAATTCTGCCGGGGTATATTTAAAAAAAGTTTTTAAATCAAAATCGCTTAATACATCAAAATGTCTCATAACTTCTTTCCTCCCGGCTCCGTCGCAAAGCAAGCACTTTAAAAATGTAATTTGTATTCATTTGCCATCCGTTACGCTGCCATAGTTTTCCTATTATAAATCTAGCATAGTGATAAACAATGTGAAACGGCAGATAAAAAAAGGCTAAAAAAGCAAGGAGACAGCCTCCTTGCTTTTTTCGTTCAACTCATTAGCTGTCGAGGCCGAAATCTTTAACTAGTGAGCCTAAGCCGCCTTGGTAACCACTGCCGATAGCATTGAATTTCCATTCTGTATTGTGACGGTACAATTCGCCGACAACAATTGCCGTTTCAATCGAGAAGTCTTCTCCAAGATCGTAGCGGATCAACTCTTCATCCGTGTCGCCGTTGACAATACGCACATAAGAATTGCTGACTTGACCGAAATTCTGGCCACGGTTTTCAGCGTCATGAATCGTGATCGCGAACGTTACGCGTTCAATATTTGAAGGAATCGTAGACAACGTCACTTTTACTTGCTCATCGTCTCCGTCGCCTTCACCTGTTTTGTTATCGCCAGTGTGCTCTACTGCACCGCCAGCTCCAATTGTATTGTTATAGAAAACAAAGTCAGCTTCAGAAGCTGCTTTGCCATCTGCATTTAAAAGGAATACTGATGAATCCAAGTCGAATTCTTGGCCACCGTCGTATTTGTTTGTGTCCCAACCTAACCCAACGACCACTTTCGAAAGACCTGGGTTCGATTTAGTTAAATCCACTTTTTGACCTTTTGATAAATTGATTGCCATTGTGCATGCACCCCTTAAGCGTATTTGTTTGCGATTGATCCGATATCTGCGTCCATTGTGCCTTCACCGATTGCAGAGAATTTCCATTCAGATCCTTGGCGGTAAAGCTCTCCCGGGATCAAGGACATTTTGCCTCCGTAGTTTTCAGTCAAGTTGTAATGAACCAATTCTTCTTTAGATTGGTTGTCGACTAAACGGATAAAGGCGTTTTCAATCATGCCGAAATCCTGTTTTTTCTGTTTCGCATTGTAGATATTCACAACAAATACCATGCGGTGAATTGAAGGTGAAACGCGCTTCAAGTCGATGTTGATCGTTTCATCATCGCCATCGCCCTCGCCCGTCAAGTTATCGCCTGAATGGACAACGCTTCCATCCTTGCTGTTTTTGTTGCCGAAGTAAATCAAGTTTTCTTTACCTCTTAATTTGCCGTTTTCATCTAGAAGAATAACCGAAGCGTCACAATCCACTTCTGCGTTACCTCCGCCGCCTCCAAGCAAGCTGCTCAAAAAGCCGCCGCTCTTTTTCGTTTCGACAGGGTCCCAGCCCAATCCGACCATGATGCTTGATAGAGAGGAACGTCCTTTTGTTAAATCAATTTTTTGACCTTTTACGAGGTTAATACCCATTCTTTTGCACTCTCCATTCATATTTATGTACTCTTCTATAAGTCTATTTGTAATTCCGGAAAATTTCAATTATTAAGGGCTTTCAATCCCATTCATAGCAATATTCGTTATAACGATTCAGTGTCTTTTTCGTATATATTAATATATCGCTTCGGTCGCTTTGGGCATGCCTTTCGCCTAGCCCCTAAACGCGCCTACGCTAAGAAATTTGCTTATCCAGCACCGGTGCGTCTAGGGGCTAGGCGTAGCAGGAAGACAGGCGGTCTTTGCCTGGCTTCTTGCGTACGCCATGCCCAAAGCAGCCGGTGCGACTTTCAATAAATCACTTCTCTAGTTCTATAAAAAGATCGAATTCACCCGCCGGCGCGGTTCCGGAATAACGGCCGGTCCTTATTCTATACGTACGTCAGTCAAATTAGTTTCATCAATGCGGCAAGAGAATGGCTTATAAATAAAAAGCGATGGGTAAAGAATAGCAAACAGTCTGTTAATTTGATCCATTTACAGAAGGGAGTCTTTCATTTGGTATTGATCTCAATAGTCGTTCCCGCTTATAACGAAGAAGACAATATCCAATCCATGTACGAGAAGTTGACTCATGAACTCAAGCCGCTTCCGTTCGATTATGAAATCATGTTCATCAATGACGGATCTCGCGACGGTACGCTGCAGGAAATATTAGCGCTGGCGGATAAACACGATCACGTTAAATACATTT
>JBFEIJ010000012.1:0-44221 GCA_041553775.1 Planococcus sp. (in: firmicutes) | reverse complement strand
TATTTAATAAATTAATTATGTAAACAAAATAATTTTAAGTACAGGTGTAAGAAGCCTTTGGTTTAATATTCAATGAATTTCGACAACTTGATTGACACAGTTTTCCAGGGTCCATATACTTGATATATAACAGCCTTGTTAAGCAATGAGATGGAAGGGGAAATGTACATGTTTGCACCATTGACGCCATTAGATTGGAAGCGGCGCGCCATCAAGTATTACCCGGAGAAAATTGCAGTGATCGACGAGGAAAAGAAATTTACATACAAAGAGTTCGGCAAGCGCACCGATCAACTCGCGTACGCACTCCAAAATGCAGGTATTTTAAAAGGCGACCATGTAGCGGTGATGCTGCCGAATACGCATTATATGCTGGAATGCTTCTACGGCATATGCCAGCTTGGTGCCGTGATGGTACCACTTAACTACCGGCTAGTTGCAAAAGACTTGGAATACATCATTCGCCACAGCGATGCGAAAATGATCATCGTAGACGCTGAGTTCGGTAAATTGCTCGAGGACATCCAACATGATCTGCCGCTTGAGAAATTCATCATCGTCGATGTGCCGGGTCACGAATCTGCGCTAGAAGGCGTGTCGTACGAGGAATTTATTAGCGATGTGCCAGCGGATGGTGCCATGCCGCTTGTGGACATCGATGAAAACCAGATGCTGACGCTGAACTATACGAGCGGGACGACGTCGAATCCGAAAGGCGTTATGTTGACACATCGTGCCAATTATTTGAATGCCGCAAACTTCATGTACCATTTGAATGTAACGCATGACGACGTGTATTTACATACGTTGCCGATGTTCCACGCGAACGGTTGGGGCGGCGTATGGGCGTTGACCGCGGCTGGCGGAACGCATATATGCTTGCGCAAAATCGACCCGCCGCTTATTTTAGAGCTGTTTGATAAACATAAGGTGTCATTGCTGTGCGGTGCGCCGACAGTCGTGAACATGCTCGTCAACGAACCGAAAGCGAAAGAAATCAATATTACGACGAGTCCACGCATGGCCACAGCAGGAGCCCCACCAGCTGCTGCGTTGATTGCTAAAGCTCAGTCGGTGCTCGGATTGAACATGATGCACGTTTACGGTTTGACCGAAACGTCACCATTCATCTTGTATTGCGAATGGCAAAAAGCGTTTGATACGCTTTCGCCGGACGAACAAGCGAACATCAAAGCTCGCCAAGGCATCGAGCTCGCATTCAACGGCGAAACGAAAGTCGTCAGCCAAGAAGACGGCCGCGAAGTGGCGTGGGACGGCAAAGAACTCGGTGAAATCGTCACGCGCGGCAATGTTGTTATGAGTGGTTATTATAAGGATCCCGAGAAGACCGCAGAAGCGATTCGCGATGGCTGGTTTTACACAGGGGATCTTGCGGTGACATATCCGGACGGCTATATTGAAATCCAGGACCGCATCAAAGACATGATCATTTCCGGAGGCGAAAACATTTCGTCTACCGAAATCGAGGGTGTACTTTATAAGCATCCGGACGTGCTCGAAGTGGCGGTCATTGCGGTGCCGGACGAGAAATGGGGCGAAGTGCCGAAAGCCATCATCGTGCTGCACCCTGGCGCACAATGCACCGAACAAGACATCATCGCTTATACGCGTGAAAATATGGCGCATTTCAAAGCGCCGAAATCGATCGACTTTGTTGAAGCGCTGCCGAAGACAGCCACCGGCAAACTGCAGAAATTCAGATTGCGCGAAATGTACTGGAACAGTTCGAAAAAAGTTAATTGAGTCAGTGATGATTTATTGAATGAAATAGGTGTAGTAGGGCCGACTCGGTTGATGAGTCGGCTTTTTTCGGGTTCGTGAGCGTGCGGGGAATGTTGAACGCGCGTAAGTTTTGCTGAGCGCGCGTAAATTCTTCTGAACGAGCGTAAATTCTTCTGAACGCGCGTAAAATCTCCTGAGCGTGCGTAATTCTCGCCGAACGCACGTAAATCCTTCAGAACGCGCGTAAATTCTTCTGAGCGCGCAAAAAACTCGCTGACCGAGCGTAAATCTTGCTGAGCGCGCGTAAATTCTCCTGACCGAGCGTAAACCTCGCTGAACGCGCGTAATTCCCGCTGAAAGAACGTAAACTCCCACCGAACGCGCATAAACCCCGCCGACCTCTATCAAATCACCTCCATCCACTTCCACACACTCTGCCGCACAATCGCATCTGGCAGAATTGGAAGTTCCTGTGTATGATTGAAGGAGATTAAGACTCAGGATGTGATGATTTGCCAGATTGGACGTACCATACGATGTTTAAGCCCGCGCTCAATAAGCTGCCTGCTGCGACGGGGCGAAACTTGATTCACCGCGGCATGAATACAGTGTCTTCATTTCCGGGTGGAGGCGCGTTTATTGAAATACTCGGCCACACTGCACCTTCTCCAAAGCTGAAGACGCTGCTTGCGAGCATTTCGGTGTCGAACCCCGTCGGATTAAGCGGGCGCATCGATCCATTACTGGCGGGTACGGCGGCGTTCGGCAATTTGGGATTCGGCTTTATCGAAGTCGGTCCGGTGTCGCTGGATCCACAAAACGGCGAACCCGTTTATTTCAATAAAACCAGCGACTCTATCGCGTTTTCTCGTCTCGGTGAATCACCAGGCGTAGACGCGACACGAGAAAAATTAGCGAAGTTAAATCGCTTCGACAAGCCGGTCTTTATCCGTTTCGATCCGTCTGCTTCCGTTCAAGATGCGACAGAAATCATTCATAAATTACGCGATTCAGGAGACGTGTTTATCGCAGCTAACCGATTTACGAACGAAGACATTCGCGCCTTAAAAAGAGCCGCCGGCAACAAGCCGCTTTTCTACGCATGCACGCACGAGGAACTCGACGTTCAACGCATAGAAAAATTAAAGCAAACCACCTGGATCGACGGCGTTGTCATTGAAGAAAGCGGAACGGAAACGCCTGAAGGCATTGAGTTTGCCGCGGAGCAAGCTAGCACACTCGGCGCAGCTGTTCACAAATTGAAAAAAGCATGCGATTTGCCAGTTGTTGCAGTTGGAGGTATAACTGAACCGCAAGACGCGGTTGCGTTATTCCGCTCTGGAGTAGATGCGGTCATGTTGACGAGCGGCTATGTCGCGACTGGACCGGGACTGCCAAAACGCATCAATGAAGCGGTTTTGCACGACCGTGAGCCGGAAACTGCTGCATACGAAGGTTGGCAATGGTATTGGTGGTTCGGCTTTATCATGGCGCTTGCAGGCGCACTGGCGTTGTTCGTCAGTATGACAGTTGTTGTGCTGCCGTATGACGAACATTTTCTGCGGCTAACGCGCGAAGAATTGATGGCGATCAACCCTCGGATTTACCGCTTTATGCAGCATGACCGGATGACCGTCGCTGGCACAATGATTTCGGGTGGTGTGGTTTACATGCAACTCGCGCGTCACGGTGTCCGGCGCGGCCTGCATTGGGCGAAACTGGCCATCAACGTCGCGGGCATCACCGGTTTTCTCGGCATTTTACTGTTTTTGGGCTTCGGTTACTTCGATTGGTTGCACGGCTTGCTGTGGCTCATTTTGCTGCCGCTTTTCTTGAAAGGCTTTCAAGCTTCCAAATCGCTGAACGAACAGCCGAAATCAGCGAACCGGGTCAATCACGGGGCGTGGAAACGGAGCCTTTATGGTCAACTCGCATTCGTTTCGCTAGGAGTCGCATTAGCGGTTGGCGGGGTTGTCATTTCGCTCATCGGCTTGACCGGCGTTTTCGTCTCGACGGATATCGCCTATATTTGCATGCCAGCTGAACAAATCAACGCGATCAATGATCGATTGATCCCAGTCATTGCCCACGACCGCGCAGGATTTGGCAGCGCCTTGTTCTCCGTCGGCTTGCTGGTTTTATTGCTAGCGTTATGGGGCTTTCGACAAGGCGAGAAATGGGTGTGGCATACGTTTTTGTTTGGCGGAATTCCGGCATTTAGCGCGGGCATCTCCGTGCATTACTTGATCAGCTACACGACGTTCATTCATTTATTGCCGGCGTTTATCGGCTTGTTGCTGTACGGCATCGGCCTGTGGTTATCAAAAGACTTTTTCTTTTACGCGGAAGCAAACGACGAGGAGAGAATGATAGTATGAATAAGGCGAAAACACCTTTTGTCATTCGGCAAGCAGCGGAGCGGGACGCGCAAGAGCTTTCTCGGCTCCGGTTACAAGCGGACGGCGAAACGGAAAATTTAGACCGCGAGCCCGGGGAAAACTTCCTCGGCGCAGACGTGTTCGCTCGGTTGATCGCTGAAGACGCCGCAAGCGCCCGTAATCTGTTTCTAGTGGCGGAGAAGCTTTCAGGCTTCTCGCGATGTCAAGGAAGCGATCTTAAGCGCTCTATGCATAAAGTGGAATTCGGTGTTATGATTCTTCGGAAGTATTGGGGACTCGGCATCGGCCGCGCTTTGCTGCAGGAGTCTATAAACTGGGCGGATGCACACGGCATCACGAAAATGACGTTGAACGTAATCGACAGCAACCACAAAGCGATCAAGCTTTACGAATCGATGGGTTTTTTTGTTGAAGGCGTCTTGAAAAACGACAAATTATTATCGGGTGATCGATACTGCGACACAATCGTCATGGGGCGAATAAACCCAGCTTGATAGGAGCGGTTGAACTCGAAGAAATGTGGTATCGTTACATAAGATAAAACAGACAAGATAAAAGGGGGCGGGACGATGGATTTTGGTACAGGCGACATCTTGCTCGTATTGGCGGCATTCGGATTAATTGTAATCGGACCGCTGATTTTCGTGTTCGGGATTTATACATTCAACAAACGTAAAAAAAATGAATAAACATGAATTGAGAAGGCGGAGCTGATCCGTCCTTCTTTTTCATTAAAAACTTTTACGTTCGTTAAAATATTTTTTAATAAGGATTGACTCTCTAATTTTTATCGTTAAAATATATTTTAACGATAAAAATAAAAGGAGTGATACCTATGTTGCAAAATAACACCATCCGCAATTTATGGCTCGGTCGTTTGATTTCGGTGTCAGGAGACAGTCTTTACGAAGTGGCGGTCATTTGGTATGTATTTGAATTGACGAAAAATCCGTTTTACACAGGTGTCGCGGCTGCGATCGTCATGATTCCGAAGACATTAAACTTCCTATTAGGGCCAGTCATTGAAGAACTGAACAAGAAAAGCGTGCTGATTTATGCGCAATATGTTCAATTCGCTCTTATGCTCGCCATTCCGATTGGGATGTTGCTAGGCTTTGAATCCATCTTTCTTGTGCTGTCGATATTGTTCTTCATTTCGTTTCTCGAGAATTTTCAAGGCACTGCAGAAATCGCCGTTGTGCCGGAAATCGTACCGACCGAACAGCGCGGAGCCTTTAATTCGTTGGCGGCAAGTTCGCAGCTGTTGGTTGATATCGCTATGAAAGCGGTGTTTGCGGGAGCCGTCTTGTTTATCGGCATCGGCGGCATTTATTTCTACAACGCGTTGACCTATCTTGCAGCAGCATTATTCTTCAGTTTCATGAAAACCGACAAGCGACAAAAGCCCACGTCGCAGCCGATGAACTGGCAACGCTACCGGACGAGCTTGAAACAAGGATTTCGGTATTTTTTCACTGGCGGCTTGCTGTTTATCTGTTTGCCGTTTCTCGTCGCGAATTTCACGTTCGGCATCACAAGCGCGATTCTTCCAGTCTATGCAGCGGAACGCGGTGACGGCGCCGTCTATGGTTATTTGATCCTTGCTTTGACGCTTGGCAATTTGCTCGGCACGATGATTGTGCCGAAATTGATGAAGTATCCGCTCGGTCTGCTGATGATTGTGTTGCCTGGAAGTTCCTTCGTATTATGGACGGCTTCGGTGTTCATCGACAATTTATGGGCGTCCATCATCGTTTTCGGGCTCGCGTTCGTTCCATTCGGAATGATGAGCGTCTTGCTCGTGACATTCTTGCAAAGCGCCATCGACGAAGACAAATTGGCGCGTGTGGCGTCGATTATCGACAGCGTCCTCGTATCCGCCATGCCGCTCGGCGCCTTACTAGGTGGAATTTTCACGCCTGTAATCGGAGCGGTGAATATGATGTTCCTTGGAGGGACCGGGCTCTTTATGATTGCGCTGTACTTTTTGGCCAATAAAAAAATCCGCTCCATGCCGGAAATGGGAGCGGTGCGCTTAAGTGAATAAAAGAAAACTGCCGACGTCATTCGTCGGCAGTTTTTGTGTCGCTTTCGTAAGTTAATAATGAAAACGTGTATTCTTTTGAACCTTCTTTGTCCTTTGAATCGCGTGATTCCAACATAAAACGAATCATTTCATTGACCTTCAGCCATTCCTCATGGGTTAGCGATGCAGTCGCTTCGGTGTACATCGAGCGGGACTTGGGGTTAGCCGGATCTTTCGCGCCGTTTTCGAGATCATCTTTCAATAAACTGACGCCTTTGTTTACAGACATCATAATCATCGGCAACAAAAAGTCGACGTTGCGGGAGGCGAGTTCACCTTCAAATTGCATCGTGTCGTTATCATCGAATACATGCTGCGCTGAATAATACTTCTCGATTAAGTTGCCGACTTGTTTTTCTTCGCTTACTTCAAGCAGCCCTGTAGACAAAAGCTTTTGAATGGGATAGTACAGACGTGATGGCTTCTCATCAATCTCGCCCGCGATTTCCTTGACTGTCTTCGCATGTTTCTTCACCGCTTGCATGATTGCTTCTGTTTTCGGATCGAATATCAATTTCATCATCTCTAAATTGCTGGCCATATCGTCGCCTCGCTTTTTTATCGTTTAATTAAATAATAACGCAATAAAATATTTTAACAAGGCGTAGTAGAGAGTATGTGGAGTTTAGCTTTTTGCTGTCTTAATGCTAACAACTTTATATAGAATTTGGTGTCTCACCAGTTAACTTTAAAAAATCGATAACAATAAATTTCCAAATTAATGAAACGATTGCCAATCTGTTTCGTAAGTACATTCATAGCAATTAATTCAGCCATAGAAAAGGGGGAACTTATGATGAAACGATTTTTATCGTACTTGAGTTGGACATTGGTTATCGGTATTGTGCTTTATTACGG
Source organism: Planococcus sp. (in: firmicutes) (assembly GCA_041553775.1). GTDB lineage: Bacteria > Bacillota > Bacilli > Bacillales_A > Planococcaceae > Planococcus. The sequence goes on along the minus strand of JBFEIJ010000012.1, from coordinate 37,135 downwards.
AATGCAGCTGCAAGAACAAATCATTGAGCAATCCAAAATGACGTTTAATCCATTTCCACGCCAAGCTTATATTGCGCTTTTTCCAGTGGGAATCGGTTTATTGATCAACGCACCAAAGGTTTTGCTACACATGAAAAATAAAACTGACTGGACATACGACTGGATCAAGTTCGCGGCAATCGGTTTGCCGACACTTTATCTTGTCGTAATGACGTTCTTGCCGTTTTCACCAATTGGAGCGGGACGGGTTACGCTTCCGATGCATGTATTCTTTAGCGAAACGACGGTCACGACGATTGCGGGATTGGTTTTCGGTTATATTGCATTAGCAAGTTTTCGTTTTGCTGACACTAAGGTGAGTCAGCAAAACATAGAGTCTTGAAATGCCAGTGAAAAAAGACATCCCTTCCTAGCTGAAACGGAGGATTCATCATGAAAAATAATTATTTACGAATCGCTTGGATTTTACCGAATGTGTTCATGTATTTCGCTTCATTTGGGCTCATTGTCTTCATTTCCCTGTTATACCGGGAGCTCGACATTCTTACTTTCATTATTTATTCGGCCTTTGTGGTACTTACGTTATTTACTGCTATATTTGGTACGTACAAAATCCGCTTATGGATAAAAGAAGATAGAATCTAGCCTTTACCGCGTCGTATACACGTGTCGCTCTAAATGCGCCCAATCACGGAATAACTCGTCCCGTTCAACTACTTTCCAAGGGTTAAAGAAAGTTTGCCCGCTTTTATTGAAATACAGATCGTGTCCCAAGTAATAAGACGCGTGCTGAATGGTGCCTTTTTTATTGGTCCAAACGATGACATCGCCTCGAACCGCTTCTACATCTACCGGGCGAAATTCGGCGCGTTGCAGACTGGCAGTGAACGTTTCGGGATGCACCCATTCGTCGGCGATCCACGCTTGGCCGGTGATGGCGAACAAAGTAGCGGATAAGCAATTGCTGCCGTGACGGCTGCTGTAGCGATTGGCAAACGCATGCAAATGAATCGGGGCATCGGCAGGCAGGGGATGGCTATCACAGCTGTCCCACTCCAATGCGTATTCTTTTAAAAACCGTTCTTTCACCGGAGCGGGTAAATTTCGCCACCAGTGATGCTGCATGACAACAAACGCCTCGCTATTCACTTCCACTAAATAATCCTTCGGCGATTCCGCCAGCATACTGGCCGGAAACACCAATCCTCGATTCGATTCTGCTTGAATTTGAAGCAGGCGCTGCTTTTTGCTTTCATCCAAGCGCTCGATCCATTCCGGCTGCGCCACCAACACATGCGTCATGCGTTCCACGATATTCCAATACAGATAACTATTGGCTAGTTGCAGCCGCTTATACTCGGCATGTGCCATAAACTCATATCTTGGCACGACCAGCACATCATTCAATTCGCGCTCGTAAAACGTAAGGTCTGTTTCTTCAATGAAAAATAAATCTTGTGGCGCTACAAAGGTATCCATCCATTCGGATAGTTGATGATCGGTAGGGCTAATGGTGATTTTCATAGGGTGATAGCTCCTAATTAGTCGATTTGCTTGATCGGTATTTATATGGTGAATATGCCACTAGACTTTTAATAAATGATAGCCAATATTCACCACCATTACAAATCGTTGTCAGAACTGAGGGGGGGTGAGTGGTTTTATGCGCGCTTAATTTGATTTACGCGCGCTCAGAGGATTTTACGCGCGTTCAACGACATTTACGCTCGTTCAGAAGATTTTACGCGCGTTCAACGAGATTTACGCACGTTCAGCAAAAAACTAACTCTTTCTCGCTTCAAGAGAAAAGCTAGCCAGGAGCGGGAAGACCAAACTTTCCTCTAGTAAATAACCATCAGCAATCAAAAAAAGAAAATGCAGCACGAAGCGCATTTTCTTAATTGATATATACAATAATCCGCCTCACACAGCATGAAAGTGCACCGCATCTAATGGCGCGTAATGTGTAAGGATCATGTCTTTGCCTTCCGTCGAAAGCACATGAAGCGTTTGATTTATTTCATTTATCAATGCAATAAATTCTCTTTCGGTTTGGGCAACAATATTGAATCTGCCGAGCATTTGCGCGTACGTACCGGTAATTTCCACATGGTCACCGACGTCTTGAACCGCTACATAGGAAACGACTGCGGGATGATTTTTCAAGGCTTCCAAGCCGATAATTTCGCTTATCGTTCCTTCATCTAATAAAATCGACAGGTTGCAAGCGGGAAACTTTGTATAGCCATAATCGTAGTCAGCGATAGGGTAATGGGAAATATCCGCTCCTGTTGCAAAAGCCAGCATCATTTCCAGCAAATTAATGCCCGTTTGCTTTTCGACGATGGTGTAATACTGCGTACCGCTTAATCTGAAGCCCATTTCGTATAAAAAGAATCGGCCATCTTCATACAATGACTGAATGAAAAGAACGCCGTTTTGAGTTCCCATGCCTCGAATCATCGCTCGGACATTCGGATCAACTGTTTGTACATAATGCTCCTGGTGCTGGGAAGGGAAGACAGTCGCAGTCGGAAGCGGCGGGTGTTCTTTGTATTCTTTATGCACATACCTATCCGTCGTTGCGCTTAATGAGATTTTCCCTTCTATAACGGTATAGAACATCATCACCCCGTACGAATTATCAATAAACCGTTCAACAATCACTTTGCCAGAAGTCGAATATTGAACGGCTTTCGCATAGCCTTCTTTCAGTTCTTCTTCGGTATAACAAACCGTGATGCCTTGACTCGCGTAACTGTCTACCGGTTTAATGATCACCGGGTACACAAGCGTCGCAAAAGCTTCATCGTCCAGTCCGCCTGTCAGTTCATACTCTTCTATAACCGGAACGTTGTAGTTTCTACAATAGTTCTTGAACTGGTCCTTGTTTGAACAAATGGCCAGCTGCTCGCTGGTCGCATAAAATGGCAAGTCCAACTTTTTGCATAGAGCATGTGCATGCCACGTATTGATGTCATCAAAACCATTAAAAACGCCGCTGATGTTCTCCAAACGCGCAATCTCAACTAGCCGTTCAATATCGGCTGTGCTCACATCGTAAAATTTATCAGCAATGGCTTTAGCAGGGGAATTGATTTCCCGATCGACAACGATGGTATATATGTTCATCTTTCTTGCAGTTTCAACAACGCTCACCATGTGCGTATAGCCGCCGAGAATTAAAATCTTTTTCTTCGCCGAATGATTCATTCGATATTCCCCCTAGTATAAATGCGTGTGTACGGATGATGTATTCATGCTGACTGAACGCATTTTCAAAAAAATGTTAATTTCATTAAACAGATTATACACCTATCTCAATAAATTGAAAATTAAAAGTATTCTAGTTAATTTAAATTAATATTTAGGAGGTTGATTAGTTTTAGCGCAGTGAGTCTCTGTTTAAAATGATATACAGTTTTAGGACAAGGAGTAGCGAAATCGGTACAAGCTAATTTTAGCTGCTAACATTTATCTTATAGGAACGGCATTTTTATCGGGTACTGATAAATTCGGAAACGACATCATTAAATGCCGGTTCACTCATAAAATGGCGATCCGCGAACTGGTAGCTTGTCATTTGATAATCAGTATCCTGCGATTTCAATCGAACTAGCCACAAATAACCCTCACGCTTTTCGCTGCTTTGGTATTCTTCTAGTTTCATTTTTTCAAGTTCAGCTACAAAGAGACCAATTTCATCTTTATTAGTAAGTACAACTTTGTTTCCATTCCTTCCATCGACTATTTCCACTTCTTTTATGGAATGAAAGGGAAGGGGATACACGTCAGATAAACGCAACGCATTAGTTGCAGTGTTCTCTTGACAAGCGGATAGAATGATCAATATTGCAATGGTCATTAAGAGAGTCAACGTTTTTTTCATTTTCACATCTCCTTTTGTTCAATACAAACTAATACGAATTAACTTCCTAAAAGGTACAATTATTCCTATCTAAATTTAAAATGCCATCTTCACTGAAGTCATGAGACCTCGAAGATGGCATTCCTATATGCAAAAATCACTTAAGCGCAGCAAGTTCTCTACGGTAAACACCAGGCGTCTTGCCAACGGCTTTTTTAAAGGCTTGCTGAAAATGCGTGGCGCTTTTGTAGCCGGTTTGTGAAGCGATTTCCGGAACGGCGTATGCGGTTTCGCTCAATAGGTGCTGCGCAGTCTTTATGCGGCATTGAATGGCGTATTGGATCGGACTGATCCCCGTAACTTCCTTGAATTGACGAGCCAAGGCGTATTTATTCATCCCCAATTCATCTGCAAGTTCCGTCAAAGTTAGTTCTCGGCTGTGATGTTCTTCTATATAATGCATCGCCGCACGCATCAACTGAGGGACATTCGGTTTGTTCGGTAAAACGGGAGGTGCGAGCGCACGGTCGAGCGTGCAGAAGAAAAGCGCAAGCAATTGCTGCAGCATGGGCTGTTCATTTTTGCGTTGGATGATTTTTTCAAGCAACGACTGCAATTCGCTAAATTCACGAAGAAACTGAACAGGCGCTATGTGCTTGTCTCGGACAAAGCTGTCGGGCAATCCTTCAACGAGTTGTCCGGAGCAGGAAAGATAAAGTGCTTGGAAAGGGGAGCGGGGATCGACGCGTTCTTCGTGCCAATCGCCGGCGTTGTACATGACGACGCTGCCCGGTCCAACGCGGTAGCTTTTCTGATTGACCGTGAACAAACCGGAGCCCGAAATTACCAATAAAATCTCACATGCTTCTGCGTGCTGATGGAGCGGTTTTGAGTAAAACTGCCACAAAGAGGCGAAGATATGACCAGCTGTATGGTATTTATGCATAAAATCCATGATTTTTCTCACTCTTTCCACCAAAGTCTCTTAATATCTATTATAGCAATATTTAATAGGATTGATGATGTTGTATTCGAATATATTTAAAATATAAAATAAAAATTTCAATAATTAATAGTTTTAGATTAAATATGATGTATAATTACCAAAATTCATCACTATTCATGTATAATTGTATTTTATTGAACGAATATTCACTCACTAACCACTTTGCACTTAATAAACCCCTGTCAATTGGTAATTAAATTCCACTTTTTAATAAACTAATCATAAGAAAAATTCTTACTTTTGATTAGACAAATCTGAAATGCAGGTGAAAAAAATGGCCGAAAACGAGATTTTAAATCACGCTTGGACCTACGACGAGCTATGGCAAGGTTGCATATTAATGTCAATTGCGCACGCCATGTTTATTGCAGATGCTCCCGAACTCGCTTACGAAAATTCATGGGACGGGCGCAATTATAGTCTCAATAATAGTCAAGGTAGTCGAGGCACGATAACATTCAATTCCGATTTTTATGTAGCTGGGTTTCGGAATGATGCAGTTGGGACGGATGGCATTAGCGCCAATGAATATTTAGCTCAAGCTCCAAAAGAAATTATTGAACTTGCTGAAAAAGAAGCGTTTCAATATATGCTCGATGAAGTGAAAGGGGAAGTACGTCCTTCGATCACCACCACATTATGGGGAGACCGGAACCGAGCTTTCTCCTCTCATCCATATGACACCATGCTTGAACGCGGAGGAGATCTATTAGCAATACCAACTTTGGATATTGAAGCTGCTTTTCTAGCATGTGAAGAAAATTATGAGTTTACAGTAGATCAGCTATCTTTACTTAAGCGACTCTTTTACATAAAAATTAAGCAGCCTGACGACACCATATTTCTGACTCAAATAGATCGAGACATCATCGGGGCGAATGACGCGGAAGGTATTTTCGAGAGCAAAGCATCTTTTGCTGAAATTGGCATAGAGTGGGAATAGATTCAGTAAGAAATAAGACCTGCTAGTTTTATAGATCGATTAAAGAACTTTTTAGGAAAACCTAAGTTTAGGTAGAGGAATTAAGTAAAGGAGCGGAACTGTGAGAGTAAAAATTTCCATTAATTAGTACAGACAATGTAGAAATACAAACTAAAACCTCTGCTGGTAAGTGAAAGTTTAGAGCATCATATCAAATTATAGTGGATAAGATTGGAAAAATTATTGATAGATTTTTAAAGGGAGGATAAACATTGTGAAGTATTTGATTGATATCGAGAACGATGAAAATGATCACTTTGAAAGATTGGCAGATAATGTAGGTGTTTTACAAGTTTTTGATAGCAATGGAAACGAAATAACAAAGTCATCAAAAGTATCATTATTTCTTAGCAAAAATGCCCTAATTGGTTTAGGAACTGAGTTGATTAGGTTGGCTCATAATTATAAAGAAGGAAGACATTATCACATAGAGCCAGCGAGCATAGAGATGCCTGTTCAAACATTAGGGGTTTTTCTTACACCAGATAGTTGTGAATTTATAGTGGGTTGTAGTGATGAAAAAGTTATTGATGAATATTTTAAAGATTAGAGGATTAAAAATTTAAAATGGACCCTAAACCTTATAAAGAGCATGGAGATTTTGGACAAGTAATTGGCAAATATGTTGACCCTAATACAGGTCAAGCAATTGAGACGACTAAAGGGATAGTGCATTATTCAAAGAAAGGTGCACATATTGTACCTTCAAGACCGTAAAGAAAGGTGAAAAATAAATGGATAAATTAATAGAGAAAATTAGTAGTTATCCCAATGGCACTAGTCTATTGATTGAGTTTTTAAATGGTTTGAGAATAAAAGGAAAATTAGATGCCATTTATGAAACCGATAATGGGTTAGAAATGGATGAAGAAGGTTATTTAGAATATTTTGCGTGTACTGTTGAAATTGGTACGATAATAAATCATCCACAAGAAATGGATAACTACATCAAGAAAGGGAATCTAATTGAAGTATCCAGTCAAAATGAAATTTTGAGCGTTTCTTTAGATGATGGAACTGTTATATGGTCTACTAGATAAAATAAATAGATAAAAATTACCTTGCTTGGCTGTATGCCCTTCAAGGTAATTTTTTTGTTTTTTGGTGGGGCTACCTAGTACCGAATAAAGTTATTATTATCTGAGTAGGGATAATCCTTCTAATCCATTTACGATGTTTTTTCAAAACTTCACTCTTTTAGAATTTATGTATACATATACTCATCATTTTCACCAGCTGCATTCAGATAACTTATCATTAGGATCCGTTCAACAGCACAAGGGAGGGGGCATCCCGAAAATGGGTTTCAATCACTCTTAAGAAGCTTTATAATGGGGAGTAATACAGAAACTGGAGCGGGACAATGACCCGTACGAGGAGGAATTGCAATGGTAAAAGAGTGTTGGCTCAATCTCCCGGTTAAAGATTTGATGAAGTCGAAGAACTTTTTCAAAGCGCTCGGATTCAGGATCAATGAACGGTTTTCGGATAGCGATGCGATGGCCGGTGTGGTGATCGGCAGCCACAACGCCATGGTAATGCTGTTTCCGGAAGAAACTTTCATTGCATTCACGAATAATGCCATTGCAGATACAGAAGTTTGCTCGGAGTTTTTAGTTTCCATTTCGGTGGAAAACGAAGATGAAGTCCAGGCGTTGATCCATAAAGCAGCGGCAGCTGGCGGGGTCATTTACGCAGAACCTGGTGAACGCAACGGCATGTATGGAGCTGGATTTTGCGATTTGGACGGACATCGGTGGAATTTGCTCGTAATGTAGCACGACTGAATAAATGCACTTAAAAACAAATGATCATCAAACTGAACAAAGTTAACCGATTTTAAAAACATCCAGACATCGCTAGTACAATTTGCGGTGTCTGGATGTTTTTCATTTTCCTAGAGTCATTTAAGATTTAAAAATACAAAAAGCAATTTATAAGTTGCAACGGAAAAAAGAAAAAGTTTGTAGTTAGCTGTATAAACGAACAAAAGTGATTAAATGCGTAAAAAGCCGAAATTGGAGCAAAAAATGCGTTTCGTCTCACTGTCATGAGTATACTTATTGAATGAAACGCTACTTCCGATAATTTATATTATGTAAACTAAAATATTTTCAGCAACTAAGAGGCTCTCTATTTAGCCTCCTCCAGCCCTATTGCATCTAGTAATCCCGTTTAATCGCAGCCATTCAGCATTTCGTGTACACTACGATCTCGCTACGGGATTCTCCTATTGTATCTATCAACATGAGTCGCTGCGCTTTGAGTTTAAAGACATGCAGCTACAACTAACTAAAATCTTGCTGATACTGTATGTGCAGCTTTTATGAGCCAAGTTCAAATTTACATAGATTTAACTTTAACTGAGCTGCACTTGATTTACTGGATTACACTGTACTCTTAAAAAATCTCCCATCCCTTGAAAAAAATCACGACGAAAACGATGAATACAAATGGCGGATACATCAACCACCGTTTCATTTCATGTTTTCGCATCCATTTGATAAAAATGACTGAAAGGACAATTACAATCACAATCACGATCGCCAGTGTCAGCATTTTTTCTTGAAAACCGCCATCCGCAAAGAAAACGGGTCCCAGTCCGAAAAAGGTAATATAAAAAAATAAGCCCATAAATAATACATAGATCACCCATTTCATGTCAAACACACCTTTCTTGATTAAAATTGATGCAAAATCACTTTTTCATACAACGATTATGTCAATTTTCATCCGTTTTAGCTGCAAAATTCCGCGAAATTCACCTTCACAAGCGCTCATTTTTCATGTCTTTTACAGCTTGAATCGATAGCCTCACCAGTAAAATCACGCATAAAAACAACCCTGTATAGGCAGCGGTATTCAAATAGACGGCGTAAACCGTATCGATAAACTGCGCAATCGCCAATAATGCTGCGGATACGAGTCCGAAAGTGATCCCGGTCATCAATAGGATAAAGCGAGAAAACATCAATGCTACGAAATGAGCATTCGACTTGTCCGAGAAGATGTCATGGTGCAGAATGATGCGCCCGCCTTCCACTTTTCGCAGCAAATGATCCACGCGTTTCGGTAGCTTCTTCAATTCTGGCAAGATGAGAGCAAGTTCTTCTACCAGTCGTTCTTTGACTTCGCTCGGTTCACGGAATGGTTTTTTTAAGAAAGCCGTTTTCGTTTGTTTGGCGAACGTTTTTGATTCGTTGAACATATCGAATTCCGGATCAATCGTATGCAGCGTACCATCAAGCGTGATTAACGCGCGTAACGCGATGCCGACTGAAGGATAAAAAGTTAAACCGAAGTCCTGTACGACTTTAAAAATGGAATGAATTAGTTCTTCGGTCGAGATGCGGTCGACATAAGATACCCTCAGCAAAATTTGCCCGATCGCTTGCTCGAATTTGTGGCGGTCGATGTCTTTGCTGTCTTCTATAAGATCTATCACCGAGTCGTAAATGATTTCCGCATCGTTTTGCTGAACGCCGATGACGAACAATTTCAACCCTTCTTGCTGCACTTTAGCTAATCGACCAACTGCGCCGAAGTCCAACAGAACCGGCAAGCCGTCAGTGCTGTCAATAAAGATATTGCCTGGGTGCGGATCCGCATGAAAGATGCCGGCGTATTGCATTTGCTCCAAATAAGAAAACAGGATCGTTCTGGAAAACTCACGCGGCGAGATGCCGAATTGTTCAAAAATCGCTTGGCCTTTTGAGATGCTTTTACCTTGAAAATATTCCAGGACGATCAAATTATAATTGCTGTATTCCGTGTAAACTGCTGGTACTTTTACGGTGTACGGACTTTTTTCCAAGATTGTTGCGATTTGAATCGTGTTGCGGATTTCGATATCAAAATCGATTTCTTCCCGCAAGGCGTTGGCGAAACCGATAGCGAGTTCACGAAAGCCAATTTTTGCTGCCCAAGTCGATTTCATCGCTACCCATTCTGCAAATTCCACCAAAATGTCCAAGTCGTCGCGCATAATCGTTGAAACATCTGGCCGCAACAGCTTCACGACCACTTCGTCACGGTTTTTACGCAACACAGCACGGTGTACCTGGCCGATTGACCCTGCGGCTAAGGGTTCCATCGTGAAAGACGCGAAAACTGCATCAAACGTCTCTGGCAAGGTTTGATGCAACACGTCTTTCACTTGTTTTTCGGTCAACGGTTCGACATTTTGCTGTAGTTTGCCAAGTTCTTCGATAAATACAGGATGAAACAAATCGGTGCGTGTCGATAAAGCTTGGCCGAATTTGATGAATATGCCGCCACTTTGTTCAAGCGTCTTGCGCAATGCAACGGCTAATTCACGTTCATTTTCGCGATGGCGTGCATAATGGAACGTGCTCGATACGCCATTTTTTACAGCAATTTCGAGCACTTTGCTCAAGCGCTTTTGGCGACGCCATAAATGCAGCAATCGTTTCATGAAAAATACACGGCTCGTCAACGTTGTGGCGCTTCCGCCAAATCCATTAGCTTCAAACAATTCGAAGAACAAGAAAAACAACAACGAAATCATCAACGTACTGCCAATCCAAATGATTGTACTGGCGTCCGTCACGGTTGTAAAAAAGCCTTGCTCCATATAATCCGTAAACCGTAAATAGGAATACCAATATACGAGTGACGTTAGCCCGACTCCTAGAATGACTGATAAGATCCGTTTGGCGACATGAACTTTCGAGCCAATCAAACGACCGCTTACATAAAAGATAAACAATAGAACGACCGCCATTTCGATAAAAACGCGCAAATAAACCATTGGTTCACCTCTTCTCGCATGGGTTTGTCCTGAAATATCTGAATACTCCGTCCTTTTTCTACAGTATAACAAACTAATCGTCTCGCTCCGTCTTTAACATCTCTTCTTCTACGATGTTTAATAAAAAAACGCGTTTATTTATCATCGATTTTCATGGAATGCTTTGCTACACTTATTCTTATGTGTAAAGCTTTTATCCTTTACGCCGTTTTATCACTTGCTTGCTTTTTTTGATTTTTATCGAATAAATCCTTATGTAATATTCTACATGTACATTTTCTTCTCATAAAAAAAGAAGGCCTCAGCCCTCTCGTTTCTTAAAATGCCATTGTAGCAAACATGATGACAAACAATATGATGATGATAAAAATGATGATTCCTAAAATTACAGCTGGAATGATTAACGTGGCAAACCCTTTCCAGGCGCTGAAATGATGCGCTTCCCCGATTGCTTTACTTTGGATCACGGTCCCCCATATCGATAACACTGCAGATAACACTCCCAGCACAATGAATGTTCCATATCCGTCATTATTGGCTGCAAATGGATCAGCGAAATACGTTTCTGGTGAACTTACTGCCCACACTAGCACGATTGGCGCAACCCATATATAAGGAATCATAGCTACCGCAACTGCTTTAAACATCTCTGAATAATTGGCGGTTCCTTTAAAGAGTTTGCCGACGACCAAGTATAAGCCGGACATGAGAGCAGCACTTGCTAAACCTGCTAACGGACCGACCGTTAAAGCCAACAAAAGCACGAGCCAACCTGCTAATAAAACGCCGCTACCTGAACCTTGCATGCCGATCAAACCGCCGCCGACTCCAGATAACAAGACAAGCATCATGGCAAAACCGGTCTTTTTTTCTTCAATGGTGTACCGTACCGCTTTGCGCGTTTTCAACCAAACCGCAGTAAATGGATTAACGTGTTCCGGCTCTTGTTTTTCATTAATGTCGATCATGTATATGCCCCCTTTATCTTCTCTCTATAATACGGCGAATCGAATAAATGGTTTCATAAAACCTTCATTTTTTTAATTTATCTTTTCATTTTTTGCGTGATGGCATTTTTTTGATTTTCAACCAACTTTCCCTTATGTAATATAGTACATTTATGACTCAGAACGTATTATTCTCCGAAATCTTGCGGATTATCGATATAAAGCGCAACCGCTCCACAAATAGGACACACAGCCGCTTTTGGTTCAGCCACTGCATTTTTGAACAAACCTCGTTTTTTTCGTGTAATTTTCAAGCCATATAGCGCCCCTTTGACGGTGACTTGCAAGTCTTCCACCATGAGCTGATCGCAATTCGTACATTCTCTCACCAAAACCGCTCCTTTATTCCATTCCACTTAGTTGTTTTTCGCCAATTTCATCGCTTCTGACTCCACCAAATCCATAAATTCACTGACGGTTTCCATATTGCTTTTCGAACCGCCCATTTTCAACATCGTCCGTCCGACTAGATTCGTTCCGCGATTCGTTCCCTCGTAAATGAAACGCGTTTGCTGTTCACTGATTTTTTGAAGGCGGAACTGCAGGTCGATTTCAAACATTTTCGCTAACACGAAATGCAATTGCTTCACTTTTTCCTCCGGCATGTCTTTATAAGCCATCGTTTCCACGATATACGTTTCGATACGGCTGCCTTCCCGGTATTTCTGTTCATGCTTGGCGCCGACTTCGTCTTCCCGCTTTTCGATCAAGCGATGCTGTTCGAGCTTTGGCATGATTTTTTGGATGGAATCGTCTTTGAATAAGCTCCATACAGTTTCAATATCCGCATCGATTATGCGTTGCTGTTTCCATTCAATCATCTTAGAACCCCCATTTTCCTGTTATGCTATGTTTTGCGCTTCAGCACTTACCCGCTCCATAAAGGTTCTGGCTGTCGCTTGCCGACTTTTCTTACTACCCGCAAGCAGCATCATTTTAGATGTAGCTGTGAGACCTTTATTGAAACCCGAATAAATAAAGCGTGTTTTACCAGCTTCCAGTCTTTCTAGCGTATAGACATAATTCACTAAAATCGACTGGCCCATGACAAACTCAACGATTCGTTCTTTGCGATTTTCCGTCTCCGCGTAATGCTTTGTTTCCACAACATAACTCATCAATTGATTTCCCTCGTAATAGCTTTGGTTGTGTTTCGCGCCCGCTTCGTCGTCTTGCCCTTCTACAAGTTCATGGCGATGAATTTTCGGCATGATCTTGTGGATCATGAGGTCTTGGAACAACAACCAAACTTTTTCAATGTCCACATCAATGATAATTTCCTCTTTCCACTTCACCATTTCGTAAAATCCTCCTCAATATATCCACTAGATGGAGTCATATAAGCCTATCTTTATTGCATAATCTGATAATCCCATTGTGAACGAAAATTCTGCGCGACGCAAAGATAGCGACAGCTTGAATTTTCTTGATTCGGGGTATATAGTAACTATAAAGAGCAAAAAAACCGCCGGTGCGCGAACACCGGACGGCAAGCAATCAATAGGGCCTCCCAAGGGAGATCAGCCTCAAGGTTTCTTCATAAGGAATAACCCGCAGAGCAGTCAACTCAAGGGCGGGTTATTTTTTTTGGTTTGACGACGTGATTGCGAGCACTAAGCTTGCAAACGTTACTTCAAACATCAATGCTTCGAAAACTGTCATCCGCACCACCCCCTTTCGTTCGGGGATGGCCGACCACCCTTGAGTTCCCTTTTCAATTGCCTTTTTCCATCTTACCATATTTGGTCTTCGGATTTCCTCGATTTTCCTAATCATGTATCTCTATGAAAAACGACGTCATGTGTTGAATTTTTTCTTCCTGATCATTCAATTGACAAATGTCGCAATACAAATACTTCTTGTCTTTTCCTGCAGTGGATTTAAACGTCATGACGCCTTTTATTACGGCTTCTGATCCGCTAATCAGCAAGGAGTCAATTGTTAACTTCATACCTCCGTCCATTTCCATCGTTTGCTTTTTCATGTAATCGAGAAACGCTGCTTTGCCATTGAGTTCCCCCTCTGCTAAAGTCCACACCACGTCATCTGCCAACGCATTCTCGTAAAAGTCATAATCCCGTTTGCTCGACGCCTCGATCGCTTTTCTGAAAAACTCCGGTTTCGCTTCTACCGTCATTGCTGCTCCCTCCAATTCTTGATCTTCTATCCTCTACTCCTCCATCGCAATCAAAAAGGAGGTTAAGTCTTGAATTTTTTCTTCCATTTCATGCATTTGATAAATGTCGCAGTATAAATAAGTTTTCTCTTCCCCAGTAGCCGTGTTAAACGTCATTCTGCCTTTGACAACCGCTGCTGCTCCGTCCGTCAGCAAATTGTCGATCGTCAACTCCGTTCCCAGGCCGCTTTCCATATCCAACATCTTCATGTAGTCGATAAACGCGTCTTTGCCTTGCACTTTTTTACCATGTAAGGTCCAAGACACATCGTCGGCGACGACATTTGCGATAAAGTCGCCGTCACCATTGCTGAATGCCTCAGTCACTTTTTCAAAAAATTCCGGTTTCGCTTTCACCGCCATATCCTATCCTCCTATTTTTACGACATGATTTTCACTTAGATGAATCTCATACTACTGTAAATCCCGTCATTCGTCATCGCTTTCTTTTTACGGCCATTAAGCTATTCTTTTTCTTATTAGAGACGAGCGGCTTTGGCGCGGGATTGTAATCATCGTCGTATAAGCCGGTATATGACTGATACCATAGGAATAAATGCGTGAGCAATACTTTGATGACCGCATAAGCTGGAATACCAAGGATAACGCCTGGAATGCCAAATAGATTCCCGGCAGTCAATAAGACGGCAATGATTGTGATTGGGTGAATGTTCAAATTGCTGCCCAAGATCAATGGTTGGATCACGCGTCCTTCCAAGGTTTGTTCAATCGTAAACACAATAATCACTTTGACGAGCATGATTGGCGAATGAACGACAATTGCGACGATGACCATCGGAAAAAAGGCGATAAACGTGCCCAGAAACGGGATCAAGTTTAACAAGCCGGCTGTAATGGCGAGAATCAAGGCATATTTTATGCCGATGATGTTTAATCCGATCCAAAACATGAAACCGACTGCAAATGCAACTGCAACTTGCCCCCGAATGTACTGGCTTAGTTGCATATTCGTTTCCCGTAATAAAAGATAAGTTTTTTCGCGCATTTTGGATGGCACAAAATTCATGATGTGGTACGGCAATCTATGTCCGTCTTTTAATAAGTAAAACAAGATGAATGGGGTCGTGATGACGGCCAGTACAATCGACGTAAGCGTACCGAAAATACTGCCGATGCCGCCCACTGCGTTGCCGAGCACCGCTTCCGCCCTACCGACAAGGGTTTCACCCAATGCACCGTTTTCACTTAATATTTGCAGTTGGAACCGTGATAACAGATCACTTTGCAACAAATTGTCGACTCGGGAAAGAAATGCGGTCAATTGTGCAGGAAAGCTCTGCATCAGTTCAGCTGATTGCTCACGGATGATTGGGATCAAAATGACCACACCCCACGTGAGCAACCCGATCAGCACTAGAAATACCATTAAAATCCCCGCAATGCGCGGCACTTGTTTTCGCTCGAACCAATCAATCAACGGATTCAATAAATAATAGAGAAGTCCTGCCATTACGAGCGGCAGCCCCATCGCGGTTAAAAATCCTCTGATGGGCTCCAATATGTAAAGGACTTTCGTTGCGAGGAACAAGTTCAAGAGGATCAATAACGACACGAGAAGAATTGCGACGACTTTATTGTTTAACACCCATCTCCAAAGCCAGCCTGCCAGTATTTTTACTCTCGCTTTTTCCGGCTCCACCGCAATCACCCTCCTGCCGAGTCTGCCTTTACATACCGTTTTCGTCTTATCAAGCAATAAACTACTTCAAACTTGGATTCGCGTTAATCTGTTTCTATATATATTCGGTTTTTATCAGCCATTCCCTTTAAATTTCCATTAGAAAAGCCGCATTCGAATTTATACGAATGCGGCCTAACACCATGTATTTCTTTTTATGCGGTAACTGTTTCAGCGACGACGGCTTTCTTTTTAAGCAGTCCGGCAACCGTTGCCGTAACAGCCGCACCAGCCAAAATAGCGAGCACGTACAATGCGATGTTCACGATACCTCCGTCTACCAAACCGATGACAAAGATGCCGCCATGTGGTGCACGCAATCCGATATCAAACAGCATGACGAGCGCGCCTGTGATCGATGAACCGGCAATTGCCGCCGGAATCACGCGAGCCGGGTCAGCTGCGGCAAACGGGATCGCACCTTCTGTGATAAAGCAAGCGCCGAGCACATAAGCTGTCTTGCCAGCCGCTTGCTCTGTCTTCGAGTATTTTTTCTTGAAGAACGTTGTCGATAACGCCATGCCAAGCGGCGGCACCATGCCTGCAGCCATAACAGCCGCCATAAAGACGAAGTTTTCTGCACTCAGCATCGCTAAGCCAAACGTGTACGCTGCTTTGTTGATCGGTCCACCCATGTCGACCGCCATCATGCCACCTAGCAGCAACCCGACCAATAGCAAGTTCGTGCCACCTAAACTTTCAAGGAAACTGGAGATGCCTGTGTAGATTTTCGTCAACTGAGGGTTTACGAGCATCATGACAATGCCGGTAATCGCGATAGCGAACACCGGGTAAAACAACACCGGCTTTAATCCTTCCAATGCATCCGGTAATTTCGAAAACGCCTGTTTAACGAACAACGTCACATATCCTGCAAGGAAACCGGCGATCAATCCGCCAAGGAATCCGGAACCGCCGTTCGCTTCTTCCACACCTGTAACCGTTGTCGCGATCAATCCTCCAATCATACCTGGCGCAAAACCAGGGCGATCGGCAATGCTCATCGCGATAAAGCCGGCAAGAACAGGAACCATCAAGAAGAACGCTTTCCCGCCGCCAATGGTAATGAGCATTTCAGCGAACGCGTTGTATTCAGGACTATCCGGGTTCGATGCATTGATGCCCCAGAAGAACGACAAGGCGATCAATATCCCGCCGCCGACAACGAACGGCAGCATGTTTGAAACCCCGTTCATCAAGTGCTTGTAAAATCCGCTCTTTGTTTCCGTATCTGAAGACTCTTCTTTCGATTTATCGTATTGATAGACAGGAGCGTCACCCGCGACTGCACGGTCCAGTAATTGATCGGCTTCGTATATCGCTTTTCCGACCGCTACTTGAATGACCGGCTTGCCGGCAAATCGCGCCATTTCCACTTTCGTATCCGCTGCGACGATGATGGCGTCCGCTTCCGCAATGTCCGCGTCCGTCAAGCGATTTTTCACACCGCCGGAGCCGTTCGTTTCCACTTTCAAGTTAATGCCGCGTTCTTTTGCACGGTCGTTTAGTTTCTCAGCAGCCATGTACGTATGCGCAATGCCTGTCGGGCACGCTGTGACAGCTAAAATACGTTTGGAACCGGCGACAGGTTCGCTGCTCGCAGATTCGGGAGCCTCTACTTCGTTTTCTTTATCCGTTACGGCTTGCAGAATTTCTTCTTTTGAAGAAGCTTCCATAATGCGTGTACGAAATTTCTCGTCCATCAAAAAGGTCGCTAAGCGTGACAGGGCTTCCAAATGATCGTCATTTGCGCCTTCGCTTGCAGCAATCATAAAGAACAAATGAGAAGGTTGGCCGTCAAGCGACTCGTAATCCAAACCTTGATGCGAACGCCCGAATGCGATAGCCGGCTCTTTGACGGCTTTCGATTTGGCATGCGGAATCGCGATGCCGTCGCCAATGCCTGTCGTGCTCTGACCTTCACGCACCAAGATGTCTTGCAAGAACGCTTGTTGGTCATGGAGTTTTCCGGCACGGTCCATCTGCGCAGTCAATTCCTCCAGCACTTCTTGTTTTGTTTTGGCTGCCACATTCAAAATAATTGTGTCGTTTGTCAATAATTGCGTGATTCTCATTTTTCCACACCCTTTTCTATTATTGGAGAAACGTTTACAGACGCTAACAAATCTTCAACTTCTTGTTTTGTGCATAAATCTCGACTGAAAGCAGTAGCACTGCCGCTTGCTACGCCGTAGCGAAAAGCTTTTTCGACATCCTCATGCTGCGTATACGAAGCGATGAACCCTGAAACGAGCGAATCGCCTGCTCCTACCGTATTGACGACATCGCCTACCGGTGCTTTTGCTTGAAGCAATAAATCTCGAGTGGCAATCAAAGCACCTTCGCCTCCCATTGAAACGATGACATGCTGAACGCCGGTTTCCACTAGTTGTTTAGCGTAATAGGCCGCTTCTTCCATTGTATTAATATCTCGATCGAACAATTCCCCAAGCTCTTCTTGATTGGGCTTGATCAAAAATGGCGAATGCTCGATCAATTTCGGAAACGCAGGTCCGGACGTATCCAAGACGAACTTAACTCCGTGGTTTTGGCATGTTTGAGCTAGTTCGATAAAATACGATTCCGATATCGATGCCGGCAGGCTGCCAGCGAGAACGAGCCAATCACCTTCTTGCATTTTTTCCACTTTGTCAGCTAACTGCCGCAATTGGATTGAATCCAAAACCGGTCCCGGCCCGTTCAATTCTGTTTCGTGTGTTGATTTAATTTTGACATTGATCCGGGTGATCTCATCCGTTTCAATGAAATCGGTGGAAACGCCTTCATTTTTCAAAAACCCTTCAATATAATGACCGGTGAATCCACCTGTGTATCCGAGCGCCACATTTTCAGCTCCTAGGCGTTTTAAGACCCTTGAAACATTGATGCCTTTGCCGCCAGGATAATAATAAACTTCATCGGACCTGTTCAGCTTTCCAGCAGTGAAGTCCGTCAAATAAGTGGTATAATCCAATGATGGTGTAATCGTACATGTGTAGATCATTGCGTCCCCACCTTTACTGTCGTTTTCTTTTCAAGGGCTTCTTTCAATTCGCTGGAAATCGAATCGGTGATCAATACCGCCCCACCCAAATCCATGATCTTCGCAAAGCTGATTTTCTGCGCTTTCGAATGATCCGCTAACACGAAGCTTTCGCGTGCAAGCGAACTCGCTAGTCGTTTGACTGCCGCTTCTTCAGGATCAGGTGTGGTAAAGCCCATTTCGGGATGGAAGCCATTGACGCCAAGAAAACACAAATCGAACCGGTAGTTTTTTAACGATTGAATGGTTTGTGCTCCGATGAATGCGCCTGTGCGCGGTTTCAAGAGGCCTCCAGTCAAATACGTTGTAATGCCATTGTCATTAAGTGCATCAACAAGCGTCAATCCGTTTGTCACAACGACGATGTTCTTGTCCTTGAGGTACGGGATCATTTGGAACGTTGATGTCCCCGCATCCAAATATATGCTCTCGCCATCTTGTATCAAAGAAGCAGCTAATTTTGCAATGCTGTCTTTTTCTTCAAGGTTGCGTGTCGACTTGTCTTGGATGGTCGGTTCTGACAGATTACGCCCAGGCAACACCGCGCCGCCAAATACTCGTTCCAGTTGATTGCGGTTTTCAAGAACCGTCAAATCCCGTCGAATGGTCGACTCGGATGCTTTGGTCATGTCCACGATATCTTGAATTTTGATGGTCTGTTTTTGCTCCAATATATTTAAGATAAATTCGTGGCGTTCGTTCGTGAGCACTCTATCACCTGCTTTCATAATAATAATCTCGGGTACCGGCGCTTTCTTATGCCACCGAGCAAGATTCGTCAACCTCGGCCAGGCCTTTTAAATAGCCAATTCTCAATTGACTGAACCTTTCGTTAAATAGATAATACTTGAAATCGCTTCCAAAATCAATCATAATCGGTCATAAGCAGTCAAAAACTTTTTAAAAAAAACATTTGGTTTGAATTTCATTCGAATTCGTTCATAATAAAGCTTGAAATCTAAATAGACTTTCAGAAAACACTAGGAGGAAATTAACATGACAGAAAAACAATTTTTAATTACAGACGAAGCAGGAATTCACGCACGTCCAGCATCAGCATTGGTCGGCTCTCTTTCTAAATTTCAATCAGACATTACAATGGAGTTCAATGGCAAAAAAGTAAACTTGAAATCTATTTTAGGCGTAATGTCTCTAGGCGTATCTTCAGGTTCTACAGTGACGATTGCGGCAGACGGTGAAGATGAAGAGCAAGCGATTGCACAAATCACGGAAGTGATGAAAAACGAAGGATTGTCTAACCAATGATGAAGACTCTTACCGGTATTGCGGCTTCAAACGGCATCGCCCTTGCTAAAGCATTCCGTCTAGAGACACCGGATTTGACTGTAGAGAAAAAGACGATTGAAAATGCTGAGCAAGAAGTTCAGCGTTTTGAATCGGCTCTTTCAAAAGCAAGCGCTGAACTCGAAACAATCAAAGAACGTACGGCTGCCCAAATCAGCGACAAGGAAGCGGCCATTTTCGGCGCTCACCTGCTCGTCTTGAGCGATCCTGAATTGGTCGGGCCGATTACGGAAAAAATCAAATCCGATCAAGTCAATGCCGAGTTTGCTTTAAAAGAAACAACGGATATGTTCATCGTCATGTTCGAATCGATGGATAGTGATTATATGAAAGAACGTGCTGCGGATATTCGCGACGTCGCTAAACGTGTGACTGCTCACTTGCTTGGCGTAACGATTCAGAATCCGAGCCTGATTTCAGAAGAAGTCATCATCTTGGCGGAAGACTTAACACCTTCCGACACGGTTCAATTGAATCCTGAATTTGTTAAAGGTTTTGTGACGGACATTGGTGGACGCACCTCCCACTCGGCAATTCTTGCCCGCACGTTGGAAATTCCAGCTGTTGTTGGTGCGAAAAAAGTGATGGAAACTGTTGAAAACGGCACCTTCCTTATTGTTGATGGCCTTGAAGGTGAAGTCATCATCGATCCGGATGCGGCGACGATTAAACAATACGAAGAGAAAAAAGCGAGTTATGACCGTCAAAAAGCGGAATGGGCTAAATTGAAAAATGAAGCGACCGTGACAAAAGACGGCCAGCCCGTTGAACTTGGCGCCAATATCGGTACACCGAAAGACGCAACTGGTGCTGTTGACAACGGAGCTGAAGCAATCGGACTTTACCGCACCGAGTTCCTATACATGGGACGCGACTCCTTCCCTACTGAAGACGAGCAAGCGGAAGCCTATAGCGCTGTTTTAAAAGCGATGGACGGCAAACCGACCGTTGTCCGTACCCTTGATATCGGCGGCGATAAAGAATTGACGTATTTGGACTTGCCGAAAGAATTGAATCCGTTTCTAGGACTTCGCGCTATCCGTCTATGCCTTGAAATGCCGGACATGTTCCGCACGCAATTGCGCGCTCTACTTCGTGCGAGCGTCCACGGGAATTTGAAAATCATGTTCCCGATGATCGCGACACTTGAAGAGTTCCGTGCTGCAAAAGCGATGGTGCTGGAAGAAAAAGAAAAGTTGACGGCGGATGGTGTTGCTGTCAGTGATTCAATTGAAATTGGCATCATGGTGGAAATTCCGTCAACTGCTGTCATGGCAGATACGTTTGCCAAAGAAGTCGATTTCTTCTCGATCGGTACGAATGATTTGATCCAGTACACGATGGCCGCTGACCGTATGAACGAAAATGTCTCGTATTTGTATCAGCCATACAACCCGGCGATTTTACGCCTCGTTAAAATGGTTATCGATGCATCGCATAAAGAAGGCAAATGGACAGGCATGTGTGGAGAAATGGCTGGCGATGAAATCGCGATCCCGATCCTGCTCGGCCTTGGTCTTGATGAATTCTCGATGAGTGCATCGTCGATCTTGAAAGCGCGCGAACAAATCAGCAAATTGTCGAAAGCCGAAATGGCGACACACACAGAGCGCATTTTGTCTCTAGCGACAGCTGAAGAAGTCGAAGCGTATGTAAAAGACATCATGTAAGAACTGACGACATCCTTTATAGGGTGTCGTTTTTAGGTTCCTAAAATCGTCCTGACAATACGTATTTTCCGATGCATATAACACGACTTCGTGAGGCGGGAATCGAGCGCTTTCTCTCCAAGTCTAGGTTAGAAGAAATATAAGGAAAGTAAGCAGCGCAAATAAATCTGATTCAGCTAAGGTGTTAAGCGATTCAATTGCCTTATTCAACTTCTGAGACCACCGCTTCCACACTATCCCACTTCACTTCTACAAAAAATAGTAACCCAAGCCATGGCGATGGTTTGGGTTACTATTTTTAGTTGCAGGATTTTTAGCTACCTTGCTTACACGCTTGCAAGAACATGTCTTTGAAACGAAGTGCGAAGCGATACAAGATCATGGTTCTCCTTCCCATTCCGCTTCATATAGAGAGATTTATTAGCGCAGGCGCGACCACGGGCTAAGCGAGGCAAAATGACAGGTGTTCATTGCCTGGCTTTTTGCGAGAGCTACGCCCAGAGCGACCAGAGCGATTTCCAAAATATTATTCCTTTTATCGAGTTAGTACCATTTGCTTTTTTCTAATAAAGTCTTGTTGCGAGTTTATTTAGACAGATAATCCAGCAACCCCATTGCACTAACTTCCATATCGACTTGAATGATTCGGTAAACTCCGTGGTCGTCCGGAACACCTAAAGATCTTAGATGTTCCCTGACTAGTTCTTGCAAGCGGACTGCAAGCTCTTGTGGACTTTCTTGACGGGCAAATGCGGTTTCTGCTTCCTCGAAGAATTCGCCGAGCCATTCGCTTGCTTGGCGCAGCGCTTTTTTCGGTTCGGTCGTCATACCGAAATGGCCATAGAAGATGGCATCGAAATTAGCGGCTTGAAAGCGGTCGATGGCGAGTTGCATTGCTGCGGGTTCGAATTGGTTTGGTGATGTGGATGGCAAAAACAGATCGATGCCATCCGGAATCAGTTGTTGGTAGCGGATGCCTACCGTATCCCCGGCAAACATGCCGTTGCTGACGGGATCGTAAATGCCGAAATGGTGTTTGGCGTGTCCTGGCGTGTCCCAAAATTCCAACGTGCAGCTCGGACCGATTTCCAATTGTCCGCCTTCGGTTTTTTCGATGATTAGCTGCTCGGGTATCGGAACAATCGGATCGAACAATGGATCGAATTGTTCGCCGTACACCATGCGCGCTCCTGCAATCAGCCTGCTCGGATCCACTAAATGCCTGGCCCCTTTCGGATGAACGACCACTTTGGCATTTGGACAATCTTGTAAAAGAAGACCCGCTCCCCCGGCATGATCCAGATGGACATGGGTGACGATAATATATTTAACTTGATCGAGTGTATAACCCAATTCACAAAGCCCTTCTTTGATGTACGACACGGACGGACTTGCCCCTGTGTCGATCAGCGTCAACTCTTCTTCTGCGATGACGTAAGTACCCGTGCGTTCTTTCACTCCCAAATCATAGCCGTCAATGAGATAAATACGGTCAGTTAATTGTTGTACCAAGCCATTTCCTCCTTATGTATGCGATAATGAATTGCAAGAATATTCTACCATTAATTCCAGTGAAAATAGCGCTTTAGCTGTAAATTAAGGAGGCATGAATATGACAGCAGATAATCGACAATCAGCTTGGACCGCAGAAGATGTGCGAGCTACATTGCCTAAAAGAGACGATACTGGCCATAAAGGAACGTTCGGCACCGCTTTGTTGTTAGCGAGCACACGCGATATGCCAGGCGCTGCATTGATGGCTGGTCTTGGCGCGATGCGTAGCGGCGTCGGGAAACTTGAAATCGGCACAGAACCCGAAGTGATCAATGGAGTAATCAGCGCTTTACCCGAATCGATTTATTTACGGGATGGTTTAAAAAAAGTGGGAGCTGGCGAAGTGGAACTGGAGCGCTACCGGGCGATTGCAGCAGGTCCCGGCATACACCCGGACGGAGTGACCGAGATAGCGGTTGACGCCCTCTTAGCGAGTACTTGTCCGTTAATACTGGATGCCGGCGCCTTATCAAAACGAGACTATCCAGTTAGGCAATCACCAATCATCCTCACTCCCCACCCCCTTGAGTTTTCTCGCATCACCGGAGTCGATAAAGGGGAGTTGGATGAAAACCGCATTCACTATGCCACGCAATACGCCAAACAATGGGGCGTGACGATTGTTTTAAAAGGGCACCAAACGGTTATTGCTTTTCCAGATGGCTCGGTTCGCACAAATCCGACGGGCAATGCCGCCTTGTCTAAAGGCGGAACTGGCGATACCTTAACCGGGATGATGTTGGGCATGTTGTGTTGCCACAGCAATTGGCAGCACGCCGTCTTAAATGCCGTCTTTCTTCACGGTGCCTGTGCGGATGCATGGACCGAAACGCGATCAGCCCATACACTGCTTGCTCATGAAATCACATCGTTGCTGCCGGAAGTGTGGAAAGCGTATGAGAGATGATTTGAATAGCTTAGAGACCGTAAAAAAACTTCGTTTGAAGGTCACAGGGAGTTATTTCTAATCTTGCCTAATCCATTGGAAAATCAGTGAACGTGCTTTTTTTCTTCTGCAATTCTTTTTAAATCGATTGCGCGATTGACGATAAACCGCTGCATGTACTTCTCTAAGAATAATTTATCCGCAACCTTCCCTAGAACGCCTAATGGGGAAGTATAGACAAAGCGATCGGTCATGATCGTGCCGTTGCCGCTTTCATGAAACTCGTGTGTGTGGATAAATGATTGAAACGCCCCTTTTACCATAGCATCTGTAAATTTCATAGGCTTGTCCATCTCGATTATTTCGGCCGTCAGTTTTTGCTTGATGCCAAAATGAGTCGCTTGCCACGTCACACTATCGCCTTTTTCCATCAAGCCGGACGTCACGCCAGCGACCGCCTTTTCTTTTGTATGCGCAGACGTTTCAAGATGGACATCCACATTCCGTGCAAGGTCAAAGCAAATGGATATCGGCGCATCGATGTAAATTTCGTAAAAGATCGTCGGCATGATTACTCCTCCTCAAGTAAATAGAATTAGGATTTCTTTTCATCTGCATAAAACTGATAAACCATTGTGAGGTTCCGCTTTATTCCTTGCATTCCTTTCCAATTTACGTATTTATCAGGCGTATTAAATCCACCCAAAAATTCATTCAGCGAAATCCCGCTTTGCTGCGCTTGTTTTCCTGCATCGCTGACCATCGTCAAATAGTCGACCATCGTGTCCACCTTGTTCAGCCCTCCCACTTCCCCATGCCCTGGCATGAGCATCGCAATGTCCATTGCCTTGATTTTTTCAAGTATCGAGACAAATGCATCGGGGTTATAGATCGGCAAATGCAAATCTTCGGTAACCAAATCTCCCATAAATGCCGCTTTTTCTTGTGGAATAAATAGAAAGGAATCGCTTGGCGTGTGGCCGCCGCCAAAACAATGCAACTCCACATCTCGCTCGGTCCCGTAGATTTTCAATGTGTCTTTGAATGTTACAGATGGCAACACTAGCTCCAAAAGGGGCAGATCTTCCAGCAATTTTGACATTTCTTGAAATTGATTGGTTAAGCTTTTTTGGATTGGTTCGCTTTTTGCTATTGGAATTTGATGAGCGAGATCAGCTAAATACTGCTCTGTTTCTTTCATTTCCTGTTCCAAATCCCCCATCGCATTCTTCTCCGCGATTAATGTTCTGGTTTCCGGTGTGGAGATAATGACTTGATCTTTAAATACTTGATTGCCAAAGACGTGATCGCCATGAAAATGGCTGTTCACTAAGTATTTCACCCGTTTGCCTGTCAGCTTTTCAGCTTGCTTTTTCAATTGCCGAGCGGCTCAAGGGGTATTGAAAGCATCGAATACCAATAATTCAGTCCCCAAATCAACAAATCCTGCATTGCTCCACGCCCCGTTACCGGGTATTGCAATCGCAGCGTACACTCCTTCAGCCATTTTATTTATGCTAAAAGCCTCAGTTTGTTCGATCATTGTCATCTTTTGTCCCTCCTAATCGCTTCAGAGTTCGATTTCCCTTTACTGCCGAAAACCCTTTTCATCCACTCTACTTGTTATCTATTTCCATTTCCAACATTATTTTTAATTGTTTAAATACAAAATCTTTTTTAATGGTATATTTATTTAAAATTGAATTTGGAACTTACGGAAAGGTTGGCAATGATGAAGATTATTAAAGGCACATACAGCGACGCAAAAGTTTTTACCCATAATATTGACGAGATGACCATAGCGCAAATCGAAGGTTTTTTAAACGAGGAATTGACGACAAATGCGAATGTCCGGATCATGCCGGATTGTCACGCTGGCAAAGGCGCGGTCATTGGAACCACGATGAAAGTGACGGACCGGGTCATTCCCAATTTAGTCGGCGTTGACATCGGCTGCGGAATGCTATGTGTGGAATTGCAAAAAAAAGACATCGATTTTGCAAAATTGGATACCGTTATTCGAACATCGGTGCCTTCCGGTCAATCCATCCGCTCTTCTGCGCACCCGTTCATCAATCATATCGAGTTGAACCGTGTACTCGCTAACTTTTCACAAGCTACGGCTATCCATTCTTTAGGTTCGCTTGGCGGCGGCAACCATTTTATCGAGATGAATGAAACCGAAGACGGCAGACTGTTTTTGGTCATCCATAGCGGCAGTCGCCATCTTGGCGTTAAAGTAGCGAATTTCCATCAAAAGAAAGCCATTCATAGCTTAAGTACGGATAAAGATGGGCTTGATGCACTGATTGCGCAATTAAAACAAGAAGGCCGACATCGAGAAATTCACAACGCGATAAAATCGTATAAATCCGCGTCGCCGAACATTCCAAATGATTTGGCTTATGTAACAGGTTCTCTCATGGAGGATTATTTCAATGATTTACAAATTGCGCAGGATTACGCAAAATGGAACCGGGCGGCTATGGTCGAAGTCTTATTGGAAAGCATGGATTTCACTGAAATCGGCCGAATCGATACAGTCCATAATTACATCGACTTGGAGCACATGATTTTGCGAAAAGGCGCAATATCTGCACGCAAAGATGAAATGGTGTTAATTCCGATCAATATGCGCGACGGCTCATTGCTTGCAAAAGGCAAAGGCAACGACGATTGGAACCAGTCAGGCCCGCACGGAGCAGGTCGCATTCTGTCGAGAACGAAAGCGAAGCAAGTACTTGAATTGGATGATTTTACGCTTACAATGAAAGACGTTTATACAACGAGCGTGAACCAAGACACCATCGATGAATCGCCATTTGCCTATAAGACGATGCAGGAAATAATCGATAATACACAAGATACGATAGCGATCCAATCCATTTTAAAACCTATCTATAATTTTAAAGCAGCGGAAACGCAAGGATGGCGTCGGAAATAAAGCAATCGGTTTTTTCAATTTAAGCTAAGGGGTGAATGCAATTAGAAAGATTTCGCTTCTAATTATTGGTGCTTTGCTTGTTATAAGCATAATCATTTTTGAGCCGTTGCGGTCTGAGCCCTATCAACCGTCCATCGAAGTTAATGGTTCAGAAATACCTTTTACGCAGGGGTCATTCTGCTGGATGGGACTTTTAAGCGGTCGATGTGAGGATACCATCTATGCATCACCAATCGAAATGACTCGAAAACACACGCCAACCATTGTTTCACCTAATGACAAAATTACAATCGATTTTAAATGGGATCCGAATTCTGAAACCTTACTAGTCGAACAATGGTTTGATGAACAAAAACAGGCAGAGATTGAACTTGAAGATGGGTCATTTTTAGTTCCTTCGGAAAAGGGCATTTATGTTTACCACGTTTTTGCTTGGTGGAAGCAAGGAGACGGAAACTTTGCTTTTTCAGTAGAAGTTAAATAGAGATAACTTCTCGCTTGGTTTCGAATGAACCGATCGCGACTAAAAATCACCCGGTACCCCTTCCCATATAACGATAAAAAGAGACCCATTCATCTACGAATGAGGTCTCATTTTTTCTAGCCATTTTATTTTCAAGGTTTACACAGAATTTAAATTTATGTTCTGATCTTTACGATTGTAGTTAAATCAAATTCTACCTTAGTTAGAGGAAAGCTTTTCAATCACTTCCGCTTGCACCTGCTGTTCCAAATTATTCTTCAACTCAAGCAACGCCGTTCGATCTTTCGCATTGCCAGTTGGATAGTTTGCTAAAGCGCGTTCGATCAACTCAATTTTTTCACTTTCGTTGCGCACGCTATTATTAATGATATATTGGCCATTCAGGATTTCCAAATATGCAGCAAGAGGCTCGCCATCTGCAATCCGCTTTTCCAGTGTGGCTAACTCGGTGAAAATCCCCTTGCTCCATTTCACCCCATCCGCAGGCGAAGCATCTACAGCCAATTCAGCCATTTTAACCGCTTCAGGAATATCAGTGAATAACAGACTTCCCGCCAAAGAACTATAGCTTGCAGATAAACTGTCTCGTTCTTCAGCAATCGCTAGTTCCAACTCTTTTCTACGGTAAGGAATCGCTTGTTCAGCATCGCCTAGTTCCATATAGAGATTTGCGATTCGGTGATTCACCAACTCGAAGTTTGGAGCTTTGTGCGCGATTTCAAGAAACACCTCCAACGCTTTTTCAGGTTCGTTGTCTCGGACTTCCATAAAATGCGCTTTTTCCCATAGTTCCAGCACTTCTTTCTGATTAGCAAGGAACCCAGCTTCATGTTGGTCGACGGTTTTCCCCGTTACGCGTTGAACGCTTTCTTGTAGTGTAGAATCACCCATCTCAGCAAAAATCCGCGATAGCAAGTCCGGCCCTTCTAGAACGGACAAATACTGCAAAAAGCTATTGCTTTGAAAATAGGGCGATTGAGGAAGCTTTAAATGATTTTCCCACTCGCCTACTGTTTCAAGATTTTTAAAGTCTACGTGTTCGGTTTCGTCCATCAATGTGTGTGACAGACTTTCGTCTTTTTCGGCGATATACGTTGCCACACCTTCGACAAACCACATAGGAATATCAGAAGTGTAGATTCCCCGCTCGTTTGCGATGTTCGCAAATAAATGATGCGTGTACTCGTGCGTGAAGATCGATTGCTCAATCGGCAGCGGCACATGAATTGCCTGCGTTTTTTCTTGATAAAATCCTGCATATTCTTCTTGAATCGACTCTCTTTCAGGCATTTTCATCGAGTTTCCGTATAGTACAAACGAGGGAACAGCATCTGTCTCCCCTCCCAAAATCTCTTCGATTACAGGTTTCTTTGTAGCGATCAGGGCCAAAATCTGTTCAATGGCTCCAGTGGGATCATCGCCTTTTTCATAATAAAACGTTATGCCATTCTGTTGAACTTGCTCCAATTCCGCTAATTTAGTCGCTTGTGGATTTTGAAGAAGACCGTGATAATAATTAAGCTTTTGGCTAGCCGTCAATTCGGATTTTTCCGTCAAGTATTCTTCTGCTTCATATACAATCTTATTAAAGACGAACACCATAATGATCATGACAAGAAACAATAAAGTTAGGAGCAGATTTGTCCAAAAGTTCACATGGTCTTTCTTCTTGTATACCTTCTTTTTGACAAAGAATAAGATTAATACTCCAACTAGCGCCATCGCCAAAAACGACACAGCAAGCCATGCAACAAAGCTCGCCTTCTCGCTTAAAAAAAGCAATACGCCCCAAAACGCTATCACTCCTGCCAATAAAGCGATTACGCGCATTAACAAACTTCCCACTTGTTTCATCTTGACACTCCTTTAGACTTCTAAAGATTTCTTTTTATCCGTAAAATTTAAAAGTAAAACATTTACATTAAGTGTATCATTCATCATTGGGAATTAATTGGTTAATTGAAAATAAATAATATACCTTTTTCTTATGAAGCCAACTACCTACTATCGTTTCGTTATCGCTAGTCTTTACGTTATAATGAATACAACGTAAAAATGACCAGAAAATACCTTTAATGTCAGGAGGTAAAGAAAATGCCCGAAGAAAAAACATTGCATGCTGAAATCAGCAGTTACATTTCGACATTGCTGCGCACGCATTTCGGCAAAGGTCCCACGGCTGTATACGTCAGCGTAAAACGACCATTTATCACAATCCACTTCCGCGGATTTATGGCACCGATGGAAGCCATGCTGATGAAACAACAAGAATCTAAACGGATTTTGGAAACGCGAAATTTGATGATGAACGACTTGCGTGAGGCAATCAAAAAGGATTTTCTGAAAATCGCGGAGCTAACCATTCAAGACATCTACGCAGATTGGGATCTGCAAAAAAAAGACAGGCATGATTATCGCGATTCTGGATGAAGAATCTTCGGAGACATTTGAATGGCCGGAGTACGTGGATGAATCGGCATTTGTGGAAAAAATCAATATTGCCAGCTGCAAAGGTGAGAAAATTCCAGAAAAAACAGAAGCCTTTTGGCTAAACGACCGCACCATTCTCGTTAAGCGCTCCGGCATTTTAGTGCGCATCGAAAAAGAATTGATCCGCAACGGCTTTATCGAAGAACTGAAAATGACGAAGCGTCCACTTGAACGGCAAGTGATGCAAGAAGTTCAATTAGAAACGGTGTTAAAGAGGAACATTTCTGAAATTTTCATTGATTGGAACTTTGAGGAAGACATCAGCTATATCGCTTTTACACTGGACTCCGTTTCATCATAAAAAAAGACGATGCGCGCCTTGTTTGGCGCACGTCGTCTTTTTACTGGATATCGCGCTTGATGCACACGACGATTTCCCTTGTAAATCCAGCTTTTTTAGCAATGCAACGATCCAATACTTCAAACCCTGCTGCATCGATCATGTCGTCCATATTATCCATTGTGGCCAATACCATTTTCTTAGCAAAGCGTGAAGCGTGCATTAAAATGGACAATTGATCCGCTTTCGTTGATAAAGTGAACAAATTATATGGCATATCGATGATGGCAACGTCGTATTGCTGCGCCACTTCTGAAATCGGTCCATGGATTACTTCCCCGCTTAAGCCGAAATGGGCAAGGTTTTCAATCGAACCTTCGACGACGAGCGGATTCATATCTCTGCCGACAATGTTCATGTTCATCGACAGTCCTTCGACTAACACGGTGCCGATGCCGCAGCACGGATCAATGGCGCGAACGCCTGTAATGGCCGGCACCGCAATATTCGCTATCGCACGCGCCATTTTCGTACTGAGCGCCGTAGAGTATTGGCGGGGTTTCTTTAAATGCTTGAACCACAAAGCATCCGAAACCGTGTAATAGCCGAAATACCAACGTCCGCCATAAGGCATCAATCCGAATGTGACATCCGGATGATGCATGTCCGCTTGCCCTTCAATCGCCTGTCCGAATCGGAATTCGATTGAGCGCTTTTCGTTGTATTCCACTTTGTTTGCATCCGAAAGATCGTTGATTTTCAGAAAAAGGACTTTAAAGGTCTGGCCATCCAAGTTGATGGCTTCTACTTGCTGCAACATGTCCGCCAACTCGGCGGTTTCATATAACACTTCAATTCGTTCTTTCATAAAAGGGCTTCGACCCGCATCGATGCCGGTAGAACTTTTTACTATTTTCCCATTAGTGTCATGCCCAAATAACGCGCGCATTTCTAAAAAGCATAATGCCTCTTCATCAGGGGTATAGGCATAAGTATAAATAAACTCGTTGGGTATTGCAGGTGAAGTCAAAATAGCTTCCCATCCTTTTGGTTGTTCAATCCTAAATTTGATTGCTGTTCAATTATATAGTTAATTTAGGAGAATTGCTCCCATAAACAATTACTGCCAGAACAGTTTCGTTTTTCACCATTCTTTTAAGGACAATGGATTAATGTTAATAACCAATTCGGCTCTACCTAACATTTATCTATGTATAAAAAAGGAGATGGCATATGGAAACTTTATATTTAGCAATCGGTATCGCAATCGTAGTCATCAGTATCATTGATTTTATCTGGACGACATTATGGGTCAACGGTGGCGCAGGTCCATTGACGGATAAACTTTCTTCAATCGTGTGGATTGGTATGCGCAAAATATCCAATGATAATTCCAAAGTGTTAAGCTTAGCTGGACCCCTTATCTTATCATTGACTTTATTGATGTGGATTGCGTTATTATGGGTTGGATGGACTTTTGTGTTTTCCGGCAGTGAAAGTTCACTTATCAATACGACAACGAAAGCTTTTGCAACTTGGTCAGATCGTTTTTACTATTCCGGCTACCTCATTTTCACACTCGGCAATGGCGATTTTGCACCGAACGGCACTAATTGGCAAATCATTACCGTTGTCGCAACCGGAAGCGGCATGTTATTCATCACGCTTGGTGTCACTTACCTGTTATCAGTACTTAGCGCCGTAACTGAGAAACGGTCATTTGCCACAAGCGTTTCTGTTCTTGGTGAAACGAGTGCTGAAATTGTTGAGAACGCTTGGAACGGCAAAAATTTTACGAACATCGACCTTTTACTACAAACCTTTTCAACTCAACTCAGCACGATCACCGCTCAACATAATGCCTATCCGGTTTTGCATTATTATTACGCTGAAGACAGAAACGAATCGGTTCCTGTAGCTGTTGTGTTATTGGATGAAGCTTTGTCGATTTTGCGCTTCGCGGTGCCTATCGAAAACTCACCCAATCGGATGTTGCTGCAAGAGGCACGTGGAACCATCGGCGATTACCTAGAAACATTGACTTCCTTTGCAGTAGCCGCAGATGAGCCCCCTAGAATTACGATAGACGATTTACGCTCGAAAGGGCTGCCCATTTTAGCGCAGCCGGATTTTGACAAGGCGATGGAAAATTCGATCAAGCGCCGCCAACAACTTGCCGGTCTCATTCAATCGAGTGCATCCGAGTCGCCTTGGCGGTGATTGTTAAACTTTTGTAGACAGGAGAATGTATAATGGAAAATTTCCTGTTAAATTTGGAAACGACGATAGATGAATTGGGCTGGTTTGCGCCGCCTCTATTCATCTTGCTTCATTTGCTGCGTCCGATTTTCTTCCTTCCAGTAATAGTCGTATGTATAGCTGGAGGCGTCTTTTTTGGTTTTGTTCAAGGCGCCATTTATAACTTTATCGGCTTGGCGTTAATGAACTACTTTTTTTATCTCGTGATCAATAAATTTCCGAAGTTCGAGAAAAAGATGCGTTCTTTGAAAATCAAATTGACGCTCGACAAATCCATATCGGTTGGACAAGTGATGATTTTGCGGATCATGCCTTTTGTCCACTTCCATTTGTTGTCGTTATACCTTGTCGAGATGACAAAAGACTTTAAAGAATATATGTATTATTCCATTCTGGGCGTGATCCTACCGTCCATTATTTACACCGCATACGGCCAGGCGATATCGAATATGCCTTGGTATTTAACCGTATTTATGTTTGTCATATTGTCCGGAGTCTATGCATTAATAGGCAAAATACATAAATTCAGGATTTCATAGTATGAGAACAAATAGAAAAAGCGCGTCTCCTGTTTTCTGAGATGCGCTTTTCCTATTATTTCAATCGACGATTTTTCTTAGCTAGCTTGTAGCTTGAACCTGATTTCTTGCGTGCACGCCTCCTTTGTCGGCGTTCGTTGTTTTCGATATTCGCTGAAATGATTCCGACCAATGTGCCGAATATCGCTCCACCAACTACTTCAATCGGCTGATGACCTAGAAGCTCTTTCAACTCATAATCGCGTTTTTCAAATTCCAGGCTTGGAAAATCACCGTTCAATGTTACAAAACTATCTTCAAGTTCATTAACAAGTCGGGCAATTTCACCAGTATGACGGCGAATTCCTTGGGCATCGTACATGACAATCATACCGAATACGACTGCAAGAGCCGTTTCTGTATGCCCTGTCCCTTTATTAGCGGCTACATAAGAAGCTAAGGCAGAAACACCAGCTGAATGCGAACTTGGCATGCCACCGGTCGTAAAAGCCTGTTTCAAATCCCATCTGCCAGATAATTTTTTATGTGTGACAATTTTCAATGCTTGGGCTATCCCAATCGCTGATAATGATGTAATAATGCCTTTGTTCATCGTTTCCATAATAAATTCCTCCACTCTTCCACTCATTAACTTTTCCGGTTAGTTTTTTATACCCCCAACGAACAGCAATTAAGCGAAAAAATGAAAAACAGCTTATTTTGTCTAAATGAAAATGCTGATTCCGAATACTAAAACAAAAACAGCCGGCTCATTGCCGACTGTCTGAATTCAATATCGTTAATCACCGTATTCATATAGAGTGATGCTCTCCAGGTGGTTAACGTATCTTCTAAGTTCTTTAGCTTGTTCTCTCGTGATGTCGCCTTGTTCGTACATTTTGTATATTTCGGACCGCCCTTTATCCATCACCACGATGCGAAGTTCCTCTTTCAACAATTCAAAATGCTCGTTGTACTGTGAATCTGGACGTTTCAAGCCGCCGATCATTTGTTTGTAATCGGTGATGACCGCTTGCATCATGTCCTTATAATGATATTCAGCAGCCAATTCCTCCAGTTTCTTCAAGCCTTTTTCAAGCGCCTGCAGCTGAATGTCTTTCGCTTTTTGCAATTTGACAAGACGCGTTTCCTCGTCTTTTACGTATTGACCTCCAAAACGCTTCGCCGCTCGCGCTAATTTCCCTTCAATAAATACGATAACCGATCGTATCCCTTTAGAAATGGCCTGTTCCCGGCGAATCAATGATTTATCAAATGCATTATAAACCGCTTCTTCCATCTTACCGTCTTTATAAAGAGCATCAATATAATGTCGTTCTTCTTCCAAAGCGGAATAGCGAATTTCCCTCATACGGTCACGAAGTCGTTTCGTGCCTTTTTCTAGGGAACTTTCATCAAAATCAAGTTGATTTAATCGCATCGTATATTCGTCGATCAATTCATACGCCGCTACTTCATTTTCGACATTCAATTCTTTCTTCAATTTCCTAAGAGACGTTAGCAGCACTCTGCGCCTCGCCTCTTCTGTTTCAAGCTTCGCACCTTTTTCTTCTATTGCTTTTCCTTTGCTTAAGATAGGCAAGATGATTGTTGCTGCCAATATCGTTACCAGAATTGTACCCGCCGCCAAAAAGATGATCAGCGACCGGTTCGGAAAGTCTTCCCCGTTTTCCATCAAATATGGAATCGACAACACACCGACCATTGTCACTGTTCCGCGTACACCTGTTAAACTAACCATCACAGAAGTTTTTAGAGTCGGTTTTTCAGTATCATCTGTTTTGCTGCGCTGATAATCATAAAATGCATATAAATATGCCCAGACCAAACGAATCCCCAAAATAGCCATGGCAATAGCTCCAACATAACTTAATAACAGCAACTCGCTCATGCTCTCATTTTCCAGCACGCCACTCATCGATGAAGGAATGCTTAAACCGAGCAGCAAGAACACAAACCCGTTCAATATGAACAGTAAAATAGTCCAGATGTTTTCTGTCAAAACTTGTTCTTCGGCAACGAAGGTTTCGGTTCGCTCTCGGACAAGCGCATGAATGATCCCAGCCACTACAACAGCGATAACACCGGAAGCGTGGAGCAAATCTTCAGTGATATAAAAGATGAGGAATGGCGTTAATATCGACAATAGCGATTGAAACGTTACATCGCTGATTCCTTGTTTGCGTAAAACGTAGCGAATCCCTGTTACCAACAACCCTAGGAACACGCCCAGTAAGAGGCCAGCAATAAATTTATATGAAAAATTGATTGCCGCTTCCTGCAACGAAAAATAACCTGTTACCACTGCTGCCACCGCATAATTGAACGCCACCAGTCCCGATGCATCATTGATCAACGATTCACCTCTGACAAGGTTCAGCACTTTTTGCGGCAAGTGGATTCGTTTCGCTATGCCATTAACTGCAACCGGATCGGTCGGAGATAGAATGGCCGCTAATGCAAACGCTGCAGGCAGCGGAATATCTCGGATGAGCCAGTGGATAAAATAACCACCAATAACCGTCGTAATCAGCACTAGCAAAATTGCATTGCCCAAAATGGGTCCGCGCATACGCCATAACTCATCACGTGGAAAGTTCCTGCCATCACTGTATAAAAGCGGCGCGATGAACAATAATAAAAACCATTCTGTTTCAATTTCCAAGGCTATATCATCAAATAATAAGACCACTCCAACACCTAATGCAATTTGAATCAAAGCCGTCGGTATAAAGGGCGTATAATGGCTGATGATATTAGAAATCAACAAACAAAACAGCAATAATAAAATAATTAATAATAAATCCATAGTCACTCTCCAATCCAGCCAACTATTATTATACATGTATACCCCAATTTGCCCCGCCTGTGAGCTTGAAAAGACCTTTTTCAGTAAAAAGCCAAAAAAAAAACGCTTCAAATGAACGAAGCGAAAACTTTCACACCTATGTTGTTATAAGACCAAGTTCTCAACTGACTTAAAATTTCGCCATGTAGATCGGCGCGACAAAATAAAGCTCTTTTGGGCACGTTTTCGCAGTATTCACCAATTCTAGAAAAACATCCTCTGCTACCACATAATTATTAATGCGGTCGGGCATTTCAACAATCTTGGGAACCGCATGGGATGCTTTGACTTCATCAATATCCACCCAAACGGATTCTCTTTCGCTTAGCTTCTTGCCTCCGACAACATACGTTTGTTCTCTGCATAAACGAGCGAACAAGGTAATAAAACGTTCACCATCTTCTTCATGAACATTTTTGGATCTAACAAAATAATAGACTACTGATTTTTGCGGCAAAGTTTGATTTTGTGACATACTAGCGCACCCCTTTTCGCGTTACTTATAAATTCGCATTGAACTAAAAGCAAGAAATCGGACATGTGGCAATATCTAGTTACTTCTATTTATAAACTTACTTCAAATGTATTATACCTACATTTATTATGGGTTAAACTACTCAATAAAAAAATAGGTTTAAAGTATTAATAGTGGTTATAGATAGTCGAATTAGAACAGCACTATTCCGTTAAACACGATTTAATATAACTTACTATAACAAATTAACCACTACATGTGTTGAATAAGTTAAATTTTTATCAATAAAGATATTTTTTTAAATATAACTCAGAACTTGAAATCATTTTCACAATTTGGCGAATAGTAAAATCCACAAAAAACAAAATTTCTTATCATTTAAGGAAAAAATAAAAAACCGAGTGCAATTGCGCACCCGGTTTAATATTGCTTCTAAATGAGAATTAGAAACTTCTATAATCATCATTTGTTGGTGGTTTTGGTTTATCGTCTTCTGGTGCAGGTTTCTTGTCTTCTTTCTCCGCTTTCGCTTCAAGTTTCGCCAAAGTACGTTTCGCCATTTCCTGACCGCCAAAACCGAATGCGATTGCAAATGCAACTGCGAGTCCAGCGATGATGAAGAGGAATGCCAAATTGACAATGTTTGTAGCGAAATTCAGTTGATCGAGCGTCATGAATACGGCCATGATGATGATGGCGTATTTCACAATGCCTCCGGTCATTCGATTACCTGAAGACTTAGTGATGTAATTACCCAATAGATTAGCTCCAAATATGCCGATACCCAAGATAATCAATGCACTCAGCACTAATGGCAAGTAACCGATAATCGCAGAACCGATGTTATTC
>JBFEIJ010000011.1:0-46145 GCA_041553775.1 Planococcus sp. (in: firmicutes) | reverse complement strand
CTGGCGTATCGCCGTCCGAAGACGCACGATTCGCTTTGATCTGCCTAAGCTGATCAGTAAGTTGTGCGCGGGCCGTTTTGCGCGGCCGTTGCTATTTGTTGACGTTTTGCTGTTCAGTTTTCAAGGTTCATTTTGTGCGCCGCACTCATTGGCGACTTGATAAATATACCACGCTCAATTCTCTGCGTCAACACTTTATAAGAAAAAATCTTCATTCGGCAAATTCTTTTTCACTGAGGAAACTTTTCAGAATTTCGCGTCAGCTTGAACACCTATATTTCTTTTTCGTTTTTGGCAAAATAAAAACCCGCTGATTGCTCAGCGGGCTTGGAGATTATTCATCTTCTTCTATGATCTCTTCTACATCATCGACCGTTTCGTTAGCCACTGTTTCATCTTCAGCGTATACATCTGTTTCAGCGCTTTCTTCAATCAGCGTTGAATCATTCTCCGCTTCCGTCTCTTCAGCGTCTTCCGGAATATCGATATCTTTCTTCACTCGAGCGACCGTAGCCACTGTTTCATCTTCAGCTAGACGAATCAGTCGAACGCCCTGAGTGCTTCTTCCTGTCGTTGAAATATCATTGACGTCCATGCGGATCAAGATGCCATTGATCGTAATCAACATGATGTCTTCTGTTCCGTTCACTGTCTGCACCGCTACAAGCGGTCCGTTCTTCTCTGTAATTTGGCAAGTTCGAATTCCCATACCGCCGCGTGATTGCACGCGATACTCGGATTCTTTCGTTTGTTTGCCAAAACCTTTTTCAGTGATAACAAGAATATTATCCCCCTGTTCAAGGATTTCCATGCCCACAACGCTATCGCCTTCGCGTAAACGAATGCCGCGCACGCCGCTTGCAGTTCGTCCCATGCTGCGGATGTCTGTTTCCGGGAATCGGATCAATGCGCCGTCGCGCGTTCCGATGACCATTTCTTGGTTGCCATCCGTCAGTTTCACAGAAATCAATTCATCTTCTTCACGCAAGCTGATAGCAATCAACCCATTCTGGCGGATGTTGGCATAATTCGAAACCGGTGTCCGCTTGCTGACGCCTTCACGTGTTGTAAAGAAGAAGAAATCATCATCTTTGAATTCTTCAACGCGGATAACTGCTGTAACTTTCTCGTCTTTGCTGATTTCCAACAAATTGACTAAAGGCAAGCCTTTCGCAGTACGTCCGTATTCTGGAATATGATAGCCTTTCTTGCGGTACACTTTCCCTTTGCTCGTGAAGAACAAGATGGTGTCGTGCGTGGACGTATATAGAAGGTGTTCAACGAAATCATCATCGTTTGTGCCCATTCCTTGTACGCCGCGCCCTCCGCGTTTCTGGCTGCGGTACGTGTTCGCAGGCAAGCGTTTAACATAGCCGTTATGCGTCAACGTAATAACTGACGCTTCTCTTGGGATCAAGTCTTCATCTTCGAACATTTCTGTTCCGCCTGTTGTAATTTCAGTTCTGCGGTCATCACTGAAACGTTCTTTTACTTCAATCAATTCTTCACGAATGATTTCAAGGATGCGGTATTCATTTGCTAAAATCTCACGAAGTTCATCAATCAGCCTAACAAGCCCTAGATATTCTTCTTCGATTTTATCCCGTTCTAGTCCTGTCAAACGCTGCAAACGCATATCCAAAATAGCTTGGGACTGGCGTTCTGACAAATTGAAATCGGTCATTAGGCCATTGCGTGCTTCTTCAGTCGTTTGAGAGCCACGGATCAATGCGATGATTGCATCGATATGATCAAGTGCAATACGCAAACCTTCTAAGATGTGAGCCCGGTCTTCCGCTTTCGTCAAGTCGAATTGCGTACGGCGGCGAATGACCACTTTTTGATGTTCTAAGTAATGGAAGAGAACTTCCTTCAATCCCAGGACTTTCGGATGTCCATCAACAAGCGCAAGCATATTGATACCAAAACTTGTTTGCATCGCTGTTTGCTTATAAAGGTTATTTAATAGGACGCTGGCACTTGCATCACGGCGAACCTCGATAACAATCCGCATGCCGTTGCGGTCGGATTCGTCACGAAGATCTGTGATGCCATCGATTTTCTTATCACGAACAAGTTCCGCAATTTTTTCAATCAAACGTGCTTTATTCACTTGATAAGGCAGTTCGTGGACAAGAATAACTTCTTTGCCATTCGGCTTCGTCTCAATTTCAACGACCGAACGGATAAGAACCGATCCTTTTCCTGTTTCATAAGCGCGACGAATCCCGCTCCGTCCAAGAATAATCCCGCCTGTCGGGAAATCTGGACCTGGAATGAATTCCATCAACTCTTCTGTGCTAATGGCTGGATTTTCGGCTAATGCCAAAACTGCATCAATTGTTTCGCCTAAATGGTGAGGCGGAATGTTCGTTGCCATCCCTACGGCAATCCCTGACGTACCGTTAACCAACAGGTTCGGGAATCGGCTTGGCAAGACAACCGGTTCTTTTTCTTGGCCATCGTAGTTTTCTTTATAATCAATCGTGTTTTTGTTTAAGTCGCGCAACATTTCCATTGCGATTTTCGACATTTTGGATTCGGTATAACGCATTGCAGCTGCTGCATCGCCATCAACCGAACCAAAGTTACCATGGCCGTCAACGAGCATATAACGGTAACTGAAATCTTGCGCCATACGTACCATTGTTTCATAAACCGCGCTGTCACCATGTGGATGGTATTTACCGATTACATCTCCAACAATACGCGCAGATTTTTTATAGGCTTTGTCTGAAGTAATTCCTAGGTCATGCATCGCATAAAGAATGCGGCGATGAACAGGCTTCAGTCCATCGCGTACATCCGGCAAGGCACGGGACACGATAACGCTCATTGCGTAATCCAAAAAGGATGTACGCATCTCCGTGCTTATATTTATTTCTTCAACACCACTGCTTGGCCGTTCAGCCATACCCGCAGCCTCCTCTCAACTACTCAATCCAGATTAAATATCCAAGTTTTTAACGTAACGTGCATTTTCTTCAATGAAATTCCGGCGCGGTTCCACTTCGTCACCCATTAGGATATGGAAGGTTTCATCCGCAATAATAGCGTCGTTCAACGTAACTTGCAGCAATGTCCGTACATCTGGGTCCATTGTGGTATCCCATAATTGTGTAGCGTTCATCTCGCCTAGTCCTTTGTAACGCTGGATATTTGGCTTAGGAGTGCTCGGCAAGTTGCCAAGAGCTTCTTTAAGCTGTGCATCCGTATATACATAATCCACATGTTTCCCTTGTTTGATCTGGAATAACGGCGGTTGCGCAATATAAATATAGCCAGCTTCAATCAACGGACGCATGTAACGGAAGAAGAATGTCAGTAGCAATGTGCGGATATGGGCGCCATCAACGTCGGCATCCGTCATGATGACAACTTTGTGATAGCGCGCTTTGTCCAAGTTAAACTCTGACCCGATTCCTGTGCCAAGCGCCGTGATGATGTTGCGAATTTCCGCATTCGACAAGATTTTGTCGAGGCGCGCTTTTTCAACGTTGAGAATTTTTCCGCGCAGCGGCAAAATTGCCTGGAAATGACGATCACGGCCGGATTTGGCCGAACCGCCGGCAGAGTCACCCTCAACAATGTAAATTTCGCTGATTTTCGGATCGCGTGAAGAACAATCCGCCAATTTACCCGGCAGACTCGAAACTTCAAGAACCGATTTGCGACGTGTAAATTCACGCGCTTTTTTGGCAGCCATACGGGCATGAGAAGCCATAATCCCTTTTTCAACAATTTTGCGCGATATGGACGGATTCTCTAACAAGAAACGCTCAAAACCGGCAGAGAATAAATTATTGACGATTGGGCTTACTTCCGTATTGCCCAATTTCGTTTTCGTTTGACCTTCAAATTGAGGATCCGGGTGTTTGACTGAAATAATCGCAGTCAACCCTTCCCTAACGTCATCCCCAGTAAGATTCGGGTCTTGGTCTTTCAACATGCCGTTTTTGCGCGCGTAATCATTGATGACACGTGTCAACGCTGTTTTAAAGCCGGATTCATGCGTTCCGCCTTCGTGTGTATTGATGTTATTGGCAAATGAGAAAATATTGGCTGCGTAGCCTGCATTGTATTGCATCGCGACTTCAACCGTAATGCCTTCTTTTTCAGACTCGACAAAAATCGCTTCTTCATAAAGAGGGTCTTTCGATTTGTTCAAATGCTCAACATACGATTTAATACCGCCTTCGAAATGATAAATCTTTTCTTTTTCTTCGCCTTCACGTTCATCGCTGGCCACAATTTTCAACCCGCGGTTCAAGTATGCAAGTTCGCGCAAACGATGATCGAGGATATCGAATTCATATTCAGTGGTTTCCTTGAAAATATCGCCATCCGCTTTAAAACGGATTGTTGTACCTGTATTTTCAGCGTCGCCGATAACATGCAATTCTTTTGTCACCGCTCCGCGTTCAAATTTAATGTAATGGCGTTTGCCGTCCCGATTTACGTAAACTTCCGTAACTTCAGACAAAGCGTTTACTACCGATGCCCCAACGCCGTGCAAGCCGCCTGAAACTTTATAGCCTCCGCCGCCAAACTTACCGCCGGCGTGGAGTACCGTCATAATAACTTCTACAGCTGGACGTCCCATTTTTTCCTGCATGCCGACTGGAATTCCGCGTCCATTATCGACGACACGAATCCAGTTATCGGCTTCGATTGTAACTTGGATTTCATCGCAATAACCGGCAAGCGCCTCATCAATGCTATTATCGACAATTTCCCAAACCAAATGGTGAAGCCCTTTCGAACTTGTTGAACCAATATACATTCCGGGTCTTTTACGGACTGCTTCCAATCCTTCAAGAACCTGAATCTGACTAGCCTCATACGATGGTTGAAGATTTTTTTCTTCCATTGCCATTCCGTTCACCTGCTCTTCCTTACTGCATTCTCTTTTGCACTTTATTTGTTGATGGCCCCATGTCTGGGATTTGTCTCACAATAGCTTGCGCCTTTAAAGGCGATCCATAAATGAAATCATCCGTAACGACGAATGATTTTACTTTATCTATCGGTACGAGCAGCCGCACAAAAGTGGACGGCGCGTAATTTCCGGTTGAAATGATAGCGACAACGCTGCTAGCTTGAATGGTCTGATCCGTGCTGATTGAAATATAAACGGGAAATCACTCCTTGACTGCGCCTTTCACGACTTCGAAAAGACGCGCGTTTTGGATGGTTTCATGCTGTATCCCTTCCACACTGGTCGTAGTGACGAACGTTTGAACCGAACCGTGGATTGTATTCAATAAATGCGATTGCCTGTAATCATCTAATTCCGACAATACGTCATCCAATAACAGCACCGGAGCTTCCCCGACTTCTTGTTTAATCAATTCGATTTCAGCCAATTTCAGCGATAAAGCCGTTGTTCGTTGCTGGCCCTGAGAACCGTAAGTCTGAATGTCGTAGCCATTGACGAAAAACTGGAGATCATCACGGTGAGGACCGATAAGCGTCACACCGCGTTCAATCTCCCGTTTTCTTACCTCAAGAAGTTTTTGCTCTAAAAAAGACGCCATTTCTTCGGGCGTCCACTCAGGCTTTAGTCCGCTGATCGGCTGATAGCGAATTTGAAGTTGTTCCAGCCCCCGGGATATGCCCGAATGGATCGGTTCGGCCCATTTTTGCAACAGCTCCATGAACTGGAAGCGTTTGCGGATGATTTTCACCGCTGCTTCGATAAATTGTTCTGTATATACATCGAACATGACGTCATTAATCGCCTGTTTTCCATAATGCTGCTTAAGTATATGGTTGCGTTGTTTTAATAATTTTTGGTACATCAATAAATCATGTAAATAGACCGGTGAAATTTGGCCGATTTCCATATCGATAAAGCGTCTGCGCACTTGCGGACTGCCTTTAACAAGATGGAGATCTTCAGGCGCGAACATCACCACATTCAATTGCCCTATATAATCGCTAAGTCGGCGTTGCTCAAGATGATTGACTTTCGCTTTTTTGCCTTTTTTTGACAATATAATTTCAAGAGGTAATTTACCGTATTTACGGTGTACATCACCCTTTATTTTACCATAATCCGAGTCCCATCGTATCAATTCTTTATCATTCGTCGTCCGATGAGACTTTGCCATGGACAATACATAAAGCGATTCCATGATATTGGTTTTTCCTTGTGCATTTTCTCCGATAAAAACGTTGATGCCTGGAGAAAATGTCAGATCAAGCTTCTCGTAATTCCGATAATCCGAAAGCGAGAGATGCTCAATCCACATCGAAGCTCAAGCCTTCAGCTACCACGA
Source organism: Planococcus sp. (in: firmicutes) (assembly GCA_041553775.1). Classification (GTDB taxonomy): domain Bacteria; phylum Bacillota; class Bacilli; order Bacillales_A; family Planococcaceae; genus Planococcus. The sequence continues at coordinate 39,864 of JBFEIJ010000011.1, read as the reverse complement.
TACGAAATTCCCCGACTTCTGGGATCGATACTGTGTCTTCTGGGCGGAGTTTTTTTCCTCTGCGGTTTTCCGCTTCGCCATTGACGAAAACTTCATGCTCACTAAGGAACCATTTCGCCATTCCGCCTGAACTAATCGTGTCCGTCATCTTAAGCAATTGGCCAAGTGTAATAAATTCTGTCTCAATACCGATTTCTTTCAAAATGCACTCATCCTTCGCTTCGTAGTCTATCCCTCTATTTTACCCTATTTAGGGTGAAAAGTAAAAAGGATAGCCGTATAGGCTATCCTCGAGGGTCTTTTTGTTTTTTAATATGTTCGGACAGGAAGAATCAGCTGTAAAATCGAATCGTCTAAAGCTGACTTTAAAATGAATGGGCGCATAGGACCAGTGAATTGAATCAACACATCTTGGCCATCAATCGCTTTTAACGCATCCATCATGAATTTCGCGCTGAACGAAATTTTCAATTCTTCGCCTTCAATACTTTGTGCTTGAAGCTGCTCTTCCACTTTCCCCACTTCTGGTGAATTAGAAGAAACTTCGATTTCATTGCCGGAATTTGTGGAGAAGCGCACAACGTTATTGCGCTCTTCACGTGCCAATAATGACGCACGATCGATTGCCTGCAGCAATGAACGTCCATTAACTGTAACTTCTGTTTTATATTCAGCAGGGATCAAGCGGGATGTATCCGGATAATTGCCTTCTAGTAAACGTGAAAAGAATAGGATGTGTTTTGTTTTAAACAGAACTTGCTGATTCGTCATCACGATTTCGACCGGATCAGAATTGTCATCCAAAATCTTGTTCAATTCGTTCAAGCTCTTACCTGGAATAACGACACTGTATTCATCTTCTGGCAACGTTTCTAATTTAGTCTTGCGACGTGCCAAACGGTGACTGTCTGTTGCGACACAAACCAATTCCCCGTCTTTCACTTCCCAATGAACGCCAGTCAAAACTGGACGCGTCTCAGAACTGGACACAGCAAATATCGTTTCGCGGTTGATTGTTTTCAACAGATCTGCCGGAATTGAGAATAATCGATCGTCCTGGATTTCAGGAAGCTGTGGATAATCCATTGCATCCAATCCAATCAAATGGAATTCAGATTTTCCTGAACGGATATGCGTTTGAAAATTTCCTGTAATTTCGATTTCCACGTCGTTTGTCGGCAATTTACGGATGATTTCTCCGAATACTTTAGCCTGAAGGACAATGCTTCCTCCTTCTGTTACACGGATGATCTGTTCTCCATCTTCTTCAGCTGGGATGAATGTCTGGATCGTGATATCTGAATCACTTCCTGTCAATCTCATTCCTGCTGAAGATACGTCCATCTTAATACCAGTCAAAATTGGAATCGTTGTTTTTGAACTGACCGCTTTCATTACATCATTTAAACCTTCGACTAACCGTTCACGCATTATCTCGAATTTCATTCTCGAACCTCGCTTATATATATATTTTATTTAATGCTTTTAAAGTAATAATAGTAGTAGGGGCTGTGAATATGTGGATAAGCCTTAAATAACGAGTCAAGCCGGGTTATCCACATGTAGACAAGTTGTGTGCAAACCGGTTGACCATTTTAAAGGTTATCCACAAGTGAAATCACCCTTTGCCAAGCGTACTTCTAATATCTTTTACTTCTTGCTGGAGCTGCTGGTTGTCTTTTAGCATTCTCGAAATTTTTTCGTGGGCATGGATGACCGTCGTATGATCGCGTCCTCCGAATTCCTCACCGATTTTAGGCAATGAAAAATCCGTCATTTCCCGTGATAAATACATCGCAACTTGGCGCGGATAAGCTATATCCTTCGTCCGGCGCTTTGTCTTGAAGTCTTCTAATTTCACATTATATTGATCACCGACAGCATGTTGGATGTCTAAAATCGTAATGACTTTCGGTTTTGAATTCGGCATGATGTCTTTTAATGCTTCTGCTGCCAACTCCGCACTCATGTCGCGGTTGATCAACGAGGAGTATGCCACTACTCGGATCAATGCCCCTTCAAGTTCACGAATATTCGAATCAATCGAATTGGCGATGTACGTCATGACGTCATTTGGAATATCAAGGCCGTCCGCTTTCGCTTTTTTACGCAAAATCGCAATCCGCGTTTCAAGATCTGGCGGTGTGATATCCGTAATAAGTCCCCATTCAAAGCGAGATCTTAAGCGATCTTCCAATGTTGGAATTTCTTTTGGAGGTCGATCACTAGAGATGATAATTTGTTTGGATTCTTCGTGCAGCGTATTGAATGTATGGAAGAATTCTTCTTGCGTCTGCTCTTTTCCAGCCAAAAATTGAATATCATCTATCAATAAAATGTCGACGCTCCGGTATTTATTGCGGAAATCAACGGTCTGATTGTCTCGAATCGAGTTGATGAACTCATTGGTGAATTTTTCCGAAGACAAATAAACCACCTTTGCATTCGGGTTGTGTTCAAGGACATAATGTCCGATTGCGTGCATTAAATGTGTCTTGCCAAGTCCAACTCCACCGTAGATAAACAACGGATTATACGCTTTAGCGGGCGCTTCTGCGACCGCTAGCGAAGCAGCATGAGCAAAACGGTTACCGGATCCGATTACAAACGTATCGAATGTATATTTCGGATTCAGCATGCCAGGAAGAAATTCCTGTTGCTCATTTTGTCCTGGCTTTACGCGTGGGGCTGGTAATTGAAAATCATCCATATCTTGATCTTTGGGCACAACAAACTTTATCAGCAAATCATCACCCGTTAAATCTGAAAGGATTCCAGTAATTAAATGCACATAATGGTTTTCCAACCAATCACGTGCAAACGAATTCGGCGCTGATATGGTGACTGTATCGTTTTGATAAGACAAAAGTTTTGTTGACTTTAACCACGTTTCAAAACTAGGTTTGGAGATTTTGGTTTCAACTTGGGCTAAGACACTTGACCAAATTTCGTCTAAGTGTTCCAATAGCTCGTCTCCTTTATATGTAAATATTTTTTTAGTATACCATACACAAAATCACAGGCTGTGGATAACATTTGCAAACAGGCAGTTTATTAACTGTCCACACCTTACCCACAGTTTGTGGATAAGTTTTTTGCGTATAAAATTATCAACAAGTGAAAACAAGTTAATGTTATCAAAATAATTGAGACATTACAAGCGATTAATTAAGTTATCCACATTACAATTATTACGCACAATAATTATATCCACAGGGAGTTTGTATGTGGGGAAGTTGTAGATAAGGGGTGTGGATAAAATAGTTTACCAAAAAAACGCTGCACAGGGAAATAAAATTTTTCTGGAAGGCGTGTGGATAACTTTATGGTGAGAGAAGGATGGTGAAAAGGGGGAAGAAAAGAAACTTTTACAAGGCTTTTCATTTCGCTTGGAGCGGACCTGTCCTTGTCATTTTCAACGAGTGAAATAATTACGAAGTTTAAACAGACTGCTTTTCGTTCCAGCGCTCTCTTTCCGAAGGCACAGCTCCAGCCGTTTCACTCATTGCATTCGCACCAGGGTCTTCGGCTTTCACTGCACACAGTGGATAGTAGCAATACAAAAAAATAGACAAACTATATAAATTTGAGGTTTCTTCTTTATTCGTTTAGGGTTGTATGCCATAGTGAAGAGGAGATAATTTTGTAAAACCTTGCCGATTGCTATAGAAAGCTGGACGAAGAAATGACATGAGTGATCTTGCTGATTCATTTTGGTAGTCAAGGAGTTCCTGCCTAAAGCGTTCGGAGCGGCACTAAAAAAATTGTTTTTGTTCTATATAGTAATAAGTAATCCAGTAGTTTCTATAGAGGGAGTAAAACTACTGGAATGCTTAAGACGAGAAGTGGGCATTCGCTTCTTTTGCAATAAGACATTGACATTTGATGCACAGCAACTATATAATAGTCAAGACTGTCTTTGAGAAATAGTTAACTTATATTCAGGAGGTGTCACCATGACATTACGCACATACCAACCAAATAAACGTAAACACAGCAAAGTACACGGCTTCAGAGCACGTATGAGCACAAAAAACGGACGTAGAGTAATCGCAGCACGCCGTCGTAAAGGAAGAAAAGTACTATCAGCTTAAGTCCACTGACCGCATCAGTGGTCTTTTTTTTCTTTTCTGCCGATTTTGCAGCAGAAATGAACCACAATAAGCAGGTGAAAACATGAACAAGCACCAACGTATCAAGAAGAATAAAGAGTTTCAGCGCATTTTCAAAAAAGGAAAATCTTTTGCGAACCGCCAGTTTATCGTTTATGTCTTAAAAAACGATCAGCCCGAATTTCGTCTGGGATTGTCTGTCAGCAAAAAAGTGGGGAACGCGGTTACGCGTAACCGCATCAAACGTTTTATCCGGCAAGCATTCCTTGAACACCACATGGATCTCATGCAGAACGCTGATTATGTTATCATCGCCCGGCAACAGGCGGCCGATTTGGATTACCACGAAAGCAAAAAAAGCTTGGAGCATGTGCTGAAAATCGCGCGCGCTTTGCCAAAGAACTAGAAAATACCGCAAATTGAATGTTATTATAGAAGCAACTGAAAAGTAGTTTGGGGGAAGAAGCTTGAATAAACGCATCGTACTGCTTGTTTCACTGATAGCGGTTTCATTGCTGCTAGCCGGTTGTACAGAGTTTGATCAGCCGATCAGTGTCGACAGCGAAGGATTTTGGAACAAGTTTATCGTATGGCCGCTCGTTTCAGCGATAACGTATTTTAAAGATTTGCTTGGAACTTACGGACTCGGGATTATTGCTGTAACAATCATTATCCGCGTGGCTTTATTGCCGTTGATGGTTAAACAGACGCGCAGCTCGAAGCGCATGCAGGAACTTCAGCCGGAATTGGCGAAATTGAAAGAGAAGTACAAATCGAAAGATGCGGTAACGCAGCAGAAATACCAGCAGGAAATGATGGCGATGTTCAAAGAACGCGGCGTCAATCCAATGGCAGGCTGCTTGCCGGTGCTGGTGCAAATGCCGGTGTTGATTGGCTTCTATCACGCGATCAGCCGCATGAACAACACGCCGACGATCGATCTTGGCTCTTTCTTGATTTTTCCGCTCGCTGAACCGAGCATTATCTTGGCGATTATCGCCGGCTTGATGCAATTTGTCGTTCTTTTGACGGGACCAGCTATGGACAATCCACAGATGCGCATCATGATGTATTTCATGCCGCTGATGATTATCGGTTTCGGTATCATTTTGCCATCTGCATTGACATTATACTGGGTAATCGGAAACTTGATTTCTCTTATTCAGAATTTGGTCATTTACCGTCCGTGGGAAAAGAAAAAGAAAGTGGCTGCAGCTACTGTTCCACTTGAAAAGAAACCGACAGGCAAAAAGCAGACCAAACAGCCTGGCAAAACGAAAGCAGGAGGGGCTAAAAAGTGAAACAGATTACGCAAACGGGTCTTACTGTTGAAAACGCGATATCTGCAGCATTAGAAAAACTCCAAGTAACTCGTGAAGAAGTCACGGTTCATGTAATTCAAACCGAAAAAAAGGGATTTTTAGGTTTTGGCTCTAAAAAAGCTGAAGTTCAAGTTACTGTGAATGAAGCAAAAGTTGTCGACCCGCCTCCAGTGATGGAGGAGGAAGAACCGGCAAACGAAGTGGGTTCCAGTGAGCCTGAAGAAATTATGGAGGAATTGGTTGAAGAAGCGTCCGGGGAGTTGAACGAACGGGCGATTTCAGAAACCAAAGCTTACATTCAATCGATTTCGCAAGGCATGAATATTGAAGACCTAAAAATCACGCATAAGCGCAAAGGCAAGCAAGTCAATTTTTATCTGGAAAGTGAAAAAGTGGCGATGTTGATTGGTAAACGAGGCAATACATTGAATTCCCTTCAGCAATTAGCACAGCTTGTCGCCAATAAGCATTCGGACCAATTCATGATCGTTGAGCTCGATGCTGAGAATTACCGGGAGCGGCGCCAAGAAACATTGGAGCAGTTGGCTGATCGGATGGCTGATAAAGCGATTCGCACAGGCGGCCGCGTCCAATTTGAGCCGATGCCTTCTTATGAACGGAAGGTCATTCATCAGGCGCTGTCAAGGCGGCTTGATATCGACACGTATTCAGAAGGAAAAGATCCGAATCGTTATCTGGTCATTGAACCTCTAAGATAAATAATGACAAAAGAACCGCCGAGAATTTCTCGGCGGTTCTTTTTATGCACGAATTGTGAAGCCGCAATGAAAAATAAAAAGAAACAGAGCACTCAGCCTTTCGGAAAGAAGGCATTTGTGCTAATGTAATATGTTAGAAAGTCACGGGCATTTATCGATTGTCCACATGTGGACAACTTTTCTGGAGCATGGATAAATCTCGGACTAAAGAAATTTTGGGGATAATTTTCAAGTTCTATATTTCAAAGCTTTGGTGTTTGACGAAGCTTTTACGTTTTTTTCGATACTAAGGAGGATACTAATACATGGAATTCGATACAATAGCCGCGATATCCACTCCAAGCGGTGAAGGGGCGATAGCAATCGTCCGATTGAGCGGACCGGAAGCTATTGGGATTGCAGACCGCATATTTCGAGCACCGAGCGGAAAAAGTTTAGCTGCCCAAGCCACGCATACGATACATTACGGCCACCTCAATGATCCGTGGACAGAGGAAATCGTGGAAGAAGTCATGGTATCGTTCATGAAAGGTCCAAAAACGTTTACTCGGGAAGATGTGATCGAGATTAATTGCCACGGCGGCATTGTGTCAGTTAATCGTGTGTTATCGCTCGTATTGCGGGCAGGCGCACGTTTAGCAGAGCCAGGGGAATTCACGAAACGCGCCTTCTTGAATGGCCGCATCGATTTGTCTCAGGCAGAAGCTGTGATGGATTTGATCCGCGCGAAAACGGACCGTGCAATGGACGTAGCGCTCAATCAAATGGAAGGGCGTTTGTCGAAGTTAATCGGCACGCTGCGTCAAGCATTGCTGGAATCGATTGCACAAATGGAAGTGAACATCGATTACCCGGAATACGATGATGTGGAAGAAATGACGCGTCCGCTCATGCTGGAAAAAGCGAAATGGGTGCGCTCTGAAATCGATAAGCTGCTGCAGACATCGTCTCAAGGGAAAATTTTGAGAGAAGGGCTATCGACGGTTATTGTCGGGCGTCCGAATGTCGGAAAATCCTCTTTGCTGAACAGCCTAGTGCACGAAAACAAGGCAATTGTCACTGAAATAGCGGGAACCACCCGTGATATAATAGAGGAATATGTCAATGTCCGCGGAGTACCGCTCCGTTTAGTGGATACAGCGGGAATCCGGGAAACCGAAGACATCGTGGAACGCATAGGCGTTGAGCGTTCTCGGAAAGTGCTGAAGGAAGCGGATCTTATCCTGTATGTACTGAACTTCTCAGAAACGCTGACGCCGGAAGATGTGCTGTTATTCGAAGCGGTGAAAGACATGGATTATATAGTAGTCATCAACAAAACCGATTTGCCGCAGAAAATAGATATGGATGAAGTGAAACAACTCGCTGGCGACAAATTATTGGTCACCACTTCGTTAATAGAAGAAGAGGGCATTGATCAATTGGAAGAAGCCATTGCAGAACTGTTTTTTGAAGGATCGATCGAGTCGGGGGATATGACGTACGTATCGAACGTGCGCCATATTTCCTTGCTGCACCAAGCACACCAAACCATTTCCGACGCCATTGAGGCTGCAGAAATGGACGTGCCGGTGGACATGATCCAAATTGATGTTACTCGAACGTGGGAAATTCTTGGGGAAATCATCGGCGATACCGCAGATGATGGTTTATTGAACCAATTATTCTCGCAGTTCTGTCTAGGGAAATAAAACTCGAAGGGAATGAACGAACATGCCACAATACGAAGCAGGCACGTTCGATGTCATCGTTGTAGGCGCTGGACACGCAGGAGCGGAAGCTGCTCTTGCATCAGCACGGATGGGCGCAAAAACGCTCGTTTTGACGATGAATCTGGATATGATCGCATTTATGCCATGCAACCCGTCAATCGGCGGACCCGCAAAAGGCATCGTAGTACGCGAAATTGACGCACTTGGCGGAGCCATGGGGCGCGTGATCGATAAAACACACATTCAAATGAGAATGTTAAATACAGCAAAAGGACCGGCTGTTCGCGCTTTGCGCGCGCAAGCGGATAAAGTGCTTTACCAGCAAGAAATGAAGCGTTTGATGGAAGAAGAACCGAATTTGACGCTGCATCAAGGAATCGCAGAGGAATTGGTCGTTGAAGATGGCAAAGTCCAAGGATTGATCACACAAGTAGGCGGCATTTACCGCGCCAAATCGGTCGTTATTACGACGGGTACTTTCTTGCGCGGCGAAATCATTATTGGGGATTTGCGTTATTCAAGCGGTCCGAACAACCAACAGCCGTCGATAAAGCTTGCAGAAAACTTAGAAGCACTCGGATTTGAAACAGTGCGTTTCAAAACCGGTACGCCGCCGCGCGTAAACAGCAATTCAATCGATTATAGCCAGACTGAAATTCAGCCTGGAGATGATGTGCCGCGCGCATTCAGCTATGAAACGACAGAATTCATCATGGACCAGCTGCCTTGCTGGTTAACATACACCAATGAAAAAACCCACCAAATCATTGATGACAATCTTCATTTGTCGCCAATGTATTCAGGCATGATCAAAGGAACGGGGCCGCGTTATTGCCCATCGATTGAAGATAAAGTCGTGCGTTTTAACGACAAGCCGCGCCACCAGATTTTCCTGGAGCCGGAAGGTCGCAATACACGTGAGGTTTACGTACAAGGGCTTTCGACAAGTTTGCCGGAGCACGTACAGCGTAAGCTGCTAGAATCCATCCCAGGGCTTGAAAAAGCCGAAATGATGCGTGCTGGATACGCCATTGAATACGATGCAATCGTTCCAACACAATTATGGCCAACACTTGAGTCGAAACAGCTGGAAAATCTCTATACGGCAGGTCAGATCAACGGTACATCGGGTTATGAAGAAGCAGCGGGCCAAGGATTGATGGCAGGCATTAACGCAGCAGCAAAAGTGCTTGGCAAAGAAGAAGTTATTCTAAGCCGTTCTGACGCCTATATCGGTGTATTGATAGACGACTTGGTGACTAAAGGGACGAACGAACCGTACCGTCTTTTGACATCGCGTGCAGAATACCGCTTATTGCTGCGCCACGACAATGCAGATATGCGCTTGACGGAACTTGGGTTTAACATCGGTATGGTATCGCCTGAACGCTACGCAAAATTCAACGCGAAAAAAGAGCGCATTGAAGAAGAAATCAAGCGCTTGAGAGCTATTATGATCAAGCCGACTGAAATCACCCAGCAATTGATTCGTGATGCGGGGGGCAGCGAGTTGAAAGATGGCATTCGCGGAGCGGATTTATTGAAGCGTCCAGAAATGACTTACGACATGATTTCCCAATTGACGGCTTCTGAAGTTGAGCTTGAAGATGAAGTGAAAGAGCAAGTCGAAATTCACATCAAATACGAAGGCTACATTGAAAAATCATTGCAGCAAGTGGATAAACTGAAGAAAATGGAAAACAAAAAAATTCCTGAGAATATCGATTATCATGCGATTTCAGGGATTGCGACCGAAGCACGCGTTAAGCTCGCGGAAGTTCGTCCGCTTTCCATTGCACAGGCTTCACGCATTTCCGGCGTGAACCCTGCTGACATTTCGATTCTTTTGGTGTATATTGAACAAGGAAGAATCGCGAAAATACCCAGTTAAGATATAAAGATAAAATGTGGGCTGGTCTGCGCCAGCCCATTTTTACATAGAAAATAGAACGGAAGAGGGAGGAATAAGCGCATGAACGAACAACAATTCAAAGACGCCCTCAGTGAAAAGGGGATTGAGCTCACTGTCGAGCAGTTAACACAATTCCGGACATATTTTGAAGAGCTGGTCGAGTGGAATGAAAAGATGAATCTGACAGCGATTACGGATCAACCTTCCGTTTACTTGAAGCATTTTTACGATTCGGTCACTGCAGCATTTTATTTGGACTTTACGAAGCCGATGAAAGTATGTGATGTGGGAGCAGGCGCTGGATTCCCGAGTATTCCGCTGAAAATCTGTTTCCCGCACATCGAAGTGACAATTGTCGATTCATTAAACAAGCGAATTCAATTTTTGACGCATTTAAGCGATAAATTAGGTTTGTCCGGTGTGCAGTTTGTCCATGCGCGTGCGGAAGATTTCGGCCAGTCCGAACATCGCGCGACATATGATTTGGTTACGGCGAGAGCGGTTGCGCGTTTGTCGGTTCTAGCGGAATTATGTGTGCCGCTTGTAAAGAACGGTGGATTATTTGCAGCGATGAAAGCCGCTTCGGCATCGGATGAATTGAAAGATGCCAAAAAGGCGCTAGAAAAGCTCGGAGTTAAAAACGAGAACGTATATTCGTTTAAATTACCGATAGAAGAAAGTGAGCGCTATATTCAAGTGTTCCGCAAATTCAAAGATACACCTAAAAAATATCCGCGTAAGCCGGGAATGCCGAATAAATCACCTATTGCTTAAGCAGCCTCGGTCGCACGACGTTATTGTTTCACGTGGAACATTGACATAAAAAGGTATCAAGTCACGGAATAGCGAATACTATGCAAGTGAGCTTTTTAAAAGGTGGTGCTAGAGGATGAAAAGTCCTTTCTCCCGTTTCTTCGGGGGCAGCGATAAAGCAGATGAACCAACAGAACGAGTAAATGAACAGCCGGAATTGGATGAGGCGAAAGAAAGTTCCGAGGAAGTCGTCAAAATTCCACGGGATAAAATCAGCGCGAACCAATTCCAACCGCGTACCGTCTTCGATGAAGCAAAAATTGAAGAACTTGCCCGTACAATCCATATGCACGGCGTTATCCAGCCAATTGTGGTGCGCCCTACAGGAACGGACGGCAATTACGAAATCATAGCAGGAGAACGTCGTTTTCGTGCGATGTCTTCTCTAGGATGGGAAGAAGTACCGGTGATTGTCCGCGACTTGAGCGATAAGGAAACCGCTTCGATTGCGTTGATTGAAAACTTGCAGCGGGAAGAGCTGACGTCGATAGAAGAGGCGAATGCGTACCAAAACTTGTTGGAACTTCACGCAATTACTCAAGAAGCGCTTGCCCAACGCCTTGGCAAAGGACAATCGACTGTTGCCAATAAATTAAGGCTGCTGAAATTGCCGCCAGAAATCCAGCAGGCATTGCTGGATCGTAAAATATTGGAGCGTCATGCGCGTGCGTTGTTGAAGATCAAAGACGCAGCCATGCAAAAGAAGCTTTTTGACGAAACAGTGGAAGAAAATCTCAACGTCAAACAGCTCGAGCTTAAAGTTGAAAAGCTTTTATCGACAGAACCGAAAAAGACAAAGCCAAAACGCAAAGCTTTCAGCCGCGATGTGCGCATTGCCGTTAATACGATTAAACAATCGTTGACGATGGTGTCTAAAAGCGGCATCAATGTATCGACGGAAGAAGAAGAGCACGATGAATATTACCAAATTACGGTGAAAATTCCGAAGAAAAAATAAAAAAAAGCTCTTTCCAAAGTCGGAAAGAGCTTTTTTTAATGTGAATGTAACTTTTTTGTGTACGCAGATTTGCTACAATAGTAAAGATATATCATTATTTATGTGTAATAGATGGTATTAACCACCATGGCGCAGTAAAATGGGAGAAGTATGAAAGAAAGTTGGTGCAAGTGTGGGTAGAATTATTGCGATCGCCAATCAAAAAGGCGGCGTAGGAAAAACGACATCCTCAGTGAATTTAAGTGCCTGCCTTGCTTATTTGGGCAAGAAGGTCCTTTTAATAGATATTGATCCACAAGGGAACGCCACCAGTGGAGTAGGGGTCAACAAAGGCGAAGTAGACCAATGTATTTACGAAGTGCTTATCGATGACGTGGATGTAAAAGATACAATCATGGAAACGAAAGTGGAAAATCTCCATGTCGTGCCTGCTACGATTTCGTTGGCGGGAGCGGAAATCGAATTAGTATCGACAATGTCGAGAGAAGTTCGATTGAAAACAGCGTTGCAGGAAGTCAAAGAAATGTACGATTACATCATCATTGATTGTCCGCCGTCGTTGGGGTTGTTGACGATCAATTCATTAACAGCTTCTGATGCCATCGTCATACCGGTGCAATGTGAATACTATGCATTAGAAGGATTGAGCCAGTTATTGAGCACAGTTCGTTTGGTGCAAAAACACTTGAACCATGATTTGGAAATCGATGGCGTGTTGTTGACGATGCTTGATGCCCGTACGAATTTGGGGCTGCAAGTTATTGAAGAAGTGAAAAAGTATTTCCAAGATAAAGTGTACCGTACAATCATTCCACGGAATATCCGTTTGAGCGAAGCACCAAGCCATGGAGAACCGATCATTATCTATGATCCGAAATCCAGAGGCGCAGAAGTCTATCTAGATCTAGCGAGGGAAGTGATTCGGAATGGCTAAAGGGTTAGGAAAAGGGATAAATGCATTATTCCCAGGCGAATCATTAAGTGAGACAGAAAAAATTACACAGCTGAATGTAAGCCAATTGCGCACGAATCCTTACCAACCGAGAAAGATTTTCGACGATGCGGCATTGCAGGAATTATCTGAGTCCATTAAAGAACATGGCATCCTTCAGCCGGTTGTCGTTCGTAAAAAAGGCAATAATTTTGAGCTGGTAGTGGGGGAGCGGCGTTTCCGAGCGGCTAAACTCGCAAAAATGGACCAAGTCCCAGCAATTATCAAAGAGTTGAACGATCAACAAATGATGGAACTAGCCATTTTGGAAAACTTGCAGCGTGAAGATTTGACGCCGATTGAAGAAGCCGAAGCTTATCAAAAGCTGATGGAAGCGTTAAGCCTGACACAAGAGCAGCTTGCGTTCCGCCTCGGGAAAAGCCGTCCGCATATCGCAAACCATGTACGGTTGCTGGCATTGCCGGAAAAAGTTCGCGAGATGATTTCAGACAAGAAGTTAACGATGGGCCATGGCCGCACGCTTCTTGGCTTGCGTTCTAAAAAGCTGATTCCGGAAACAGCGGAAAAAGTCGTCAAAGAAAGTTTGAACGTCCGCCAATTGGAACAATTGGTCCAGCGTTTGAACGAAGATGTTCCACGTGAAACAATTGAAAAGAAAAAAGACCTTTTTATAGAAGAGAAGCAATCCCAGCTGAGAGATCGTTTTGGAACAAACGTCCAGATCAAGAAATCGAAAAATAAAGGGAAAATCGAAATTGACTTTTTCTCTGAAGAAGATCTGGAACGCATCCTTGAACTCCTAAACTAAGGCGAACCTATTCCTCAAAAGGGAATAGGTTCTGCTATGCAAAGAACAAGAAAAAGCAGGCGGAGAAGGGGAGATGAATAGATGGTTCTCTTGGGGACATTGATTAATGCTATTTTAATCGTTGTGGGCACGTTAATTGGGCGGGCACTTCATAACATTCCTGAAAAAATGAAGGAAACCGTATTATACGTCATCGGCTTGGCGGTTGTGGTGCTGGGCTTGAAGATGGGAATAGAAAGTCAAAATTTCGTCGTGGTCATCATCAGTTTGGTGTTTGGTACAGTAATTGGTGAATGGATGGACCTCGATAGCAAGTTGAACAGCTTTGGTCATTGGATCGAAGTGAAAATGGGTGCGAAAGAAAGCAAAGGAAGCATCGCACAAGGATTCGTAACAGCCACCTTAATTTTTGTTATTGGCGCTATGGGCATTATCGGTGCACTTGAAAGCGGCTTGGCGAATCAACACGGTGTGTTGATCTCGAAAGGGTTGATTGATGGATTCACTTCCATTATCCTAGCATCAACGCTCGGCATCGGCGTGCTCTTAGCAGCGATTCCGGTTTTCGTTTATCAGGGATTGATTGCATTATTCGCTACGCAAATCAGCCTGCTTGTTCCGGATGCTGCGCTTGATATGTTCATCACGGAAATGACAGCGACCGGCGGCGTGATGATCGTCGCAATCGGTTTGAATTTAATGGGCGTCACGAAAATGCGTGTCGCGAATTTATTGCCTGGAGTGTTAGTTGTTGCAATCATTGTCACGGTCATGTTTAAGTTGAATTTGGGTTAAATGCAAGTTAGGAAGGTGTAATAAATGAGTATAGCCGCAATGGCAAAAAGTACAGAACAAGTGAAAGACGCGATTTTGGATGAGAATTTGTGGTTTGACGTCGGTATTGTCGGCTTAAAAGTATTAGTGATCGTTATGTTATCAGCAGTCGTCGTAAGAGTGGGGAAAGCGCTGATTCGCAAAACCTTTGCGGTCCGTTTTAAAGGACCGTTGAAATACAATGAGCGGCGGCATCAAACGATGTCCAAATTGCTGGAAAATGTGTTAGCATATGTGGTTTATTTTATCGCCATTATTGCGGTATTGTCGGCATTTTCAATTAATGTAACCGGTTTGCTCGCTGGGGCCGGGGTGCTTGGTTTGGCCATCGGTTTTGGGGCACAGAACTTAGTGCGTGACATCATTACAGGATTCTTCATCATTATGGAAGATCAATTTTCAGTCGGCGATTACGTCCGTATTGGTCAGGCAGAAGGAACCGTTGAAGAAATCGGTCTCCGCACAACAAAAGTTAAAGGTTTTACTGGGGAATTGTTCATCTTCCCAAATGGCAATGTCACGGATGTAGTGAATTTCTCGATTCACAATTCAATTGCCGTCGTCGACATCAACATCTCGTATGAATCGGACATGGCAAAAGTTGAACAATTGATCCAAGAGTTCCTAGTAGATATAGAAGATAAATACGAACAAATCATCAAGCCCCCTGAATTATTGGGTGTACAGAATTTGACTACGACGGAAGTGGTCATGCGTATTATCGCAGAAACGCTGCCAATGCAGCATTTCGCCGTATCCCGTGGCCTTCGTCGCGATTTGAAAGAATTCCTCGACAAACAAGGTGTGGAAATTCCATATCCGCGTATGGTCATGGTACAGCGGTCGCCAGAAGACACAAACCCATCGTTAATTGCCAAAAAGTAAGAAAGGGGCAAGGTCATGGAAATGAAGGAATTTGGTTTGAATGACGTCGTCGAGATGAAAAAAGGCCATCCGTGCGGAGCAAATGCTTGGAAAATCATCCGCATGGGTGCTGACATCCGCATCAAATGCGAAGGCTGCCAACACAGCGTCATGATTCCCCGCGTCGAATTCAATAAAAAGTTGAAACGCGTGCTGGTCAAGGCTGAAACCGAATAATAAAAAGCACAATTATATTTAAATAGTATATTTGTATAAGTTTGGCAAAATGGACAGAATCCGTTTTCCTTCCTATAATAGAATGGTTGCAAAAAAATAATTCGTTTTTAAAAGAAGAGAGGTCGTGAATCCTATGGCATTGACTGCAGGGATTGTAGGATTACCAAACGTGGGGAAATCCACATTATTCAACGCTATTACAAAGGCGGGGGCTGAAGCAGCCAACTACCCGTTCTGTACGATAGATCCAAATGTCGGGATTGTAGAAGTTCCAGACGAGCGTTTAGACAAATTGACGGAATTGGTTGATCCAAAGAAAACCGTTCCTACTGCTTTTGAATTTACCGACATCGCCGGCATCGTAAAAGGCGCCAGCAAAGGCGAAGGTCTTGGAAATAAATTCCTTTCGCATATTCGCGAAGTGGATGCGATTTGCCAAGTTGTGCGTTGTTTCGCTGACGACAACGTCACGCACGTATCCGGTAAAGTGGATCCGATTTCTGACATCGAAGTCATCAATTTGGAATTAATCCTTGCGGACATGGAAAGCATCGAAAAACGCATTGCGCGCGCTGCGAAACTTGTGAAGCAAAAAGACAAAGATGCAGTTGCTGAAGAGCCAGTGCTGATGAAATTGCGCGAAGCGTTCGAAGATGGCCAAATGGCTCGTTCGATCGACTTCACGGAAGATGAATTGCGCATCGCGAAAAACTTGAACTTGCTGACGTTGAAGCCAATGCTTTATGTGGCAAACGTAGCAGAAGACGAAATCGCTGAAGCCGACAACAACGAATATGTTCAACAAGTGCGTGATTACGCAGCTGAACAGAATTCAGAAGTGATCGTTGTGTGTGCGAAGATCGAGGAAGAAATGGCTGAGTTGGATGACGAAGAGAAAGAGATGTTCCTTGAAGAACTCGGCATTAAAGAATCAGGTCTGGATCAATTGATCAAAGCA
Source organism: Planococcus sp. (in: firmicutes) (assembly GCA_041553775.1). Classification (GTDB taxonomy): domain Bacteria; phylum Bacillota; class Bacilli; order Bacillales_A; family Planococcaceae; genus Planococcus. Next base: position 23,663 of record JBFEIJ010000011.1, on the reverse strand, counting down.
TCCTATAACTTGCTTGGCCTTGCGACTTACTTTACTGCAGGTGTGCAGGAAGTGCGTGCTTGGACATTCAAAAAAGGCATGAAAGCGCCGCAATGTGCCGGCGTGATCCACTCTGATTTCGAACGCGGCTTTATCCGTGCAGAAACCGTTGCTTATGAGGACCTTGTTGAAGCAGGATCGATGGCAACTGCAAAAGAAGCCGGAAAAGTGCGTCAAGAAGGTAAAGAATATATCGTTAAAGACGGCGACGTTATGCTCTTCCGTTTTAACGTTTAAGCCTAGTGCTCAGACGTTAATCGAATTTATTAAAATAAATGTTTAGAAATTGCCGCAAGCGGCAATTTAAGCTCAGAACGATAAGACACATTCACCAGCCACGGAACAACAAGAAAATGACCGATTGCTTTGGCGCTCGGTCATTTTATTAGGGGGAGCAGAAATGCTTTTGTTCGTATATGGAACATTGAAACAAGGCGGAAAATACCATTGTTATTTGGAAGAAGCCACATTAGTCGCTGAATACGCCACGGCAAAAGGGACGTTATATGACACTGGAATGGGTTATCCGGCAATGGTTAAATCTGCAGAAGGCGAAATCCAAGGGCAGGTTTACGATATTCCCGAAGAGCTATGGCCAGCCTTGAACGATCTAGAGGGGTATTTGGGTCAGAATGACATGGATCTTTTCGATAAACAAACGACAGAGGTCTTCGCAAATGGTGAAATGATGGAAACCATTGTATATGTGGCGAATGCAACGGGTTTATTGAAAGAAAAAGTTGAATCGGGCGTCTGGGATGTCCGGGTTATGCAAGAACAAATGTAAACCAGAAAAGCACCGAGAGAATTTATTCTCTGGTGTTTTTTTCGTTTTTGAGAAAGTTCCGAAATCCGTATTTTCCGAAGCTTACCGCTCGCTTTCCGTGGGGCGGGCATCGAGCCTCCTCGTTCGCTTTAAAACCCTTGTGCTCCTGCATCGCTGCGATAGCTTCGTCGCAAAGATTGGACCAAATGAGGTTTGGTCCAATCTTGACTCCGGGGTCTCTCAAACCCACTAACCCCAGAGGAGTCGAGCGAACGCTTCTCCAAATACTGAGACAGTTCTATTGTTTTTAATGAGAGAAAAATAGTGAATTATATGAATGATAATAGCTAATTAGCTTATTCCCCGGTGCTTTTTTCGTTGGGGTTATTGGTGTAAACGTGCAATCGTGGAAGTTTCGGGTCGTCGAGGACCCAGCAATCATTCCGTTCTTTTCGGAGGATACGGTACATATAGAAATCGCCGTATGCACCCGCGGCAAGCATGGCAGCCAACAAGACGAGCGTCTGGCTTTCGAGCCAAAAGCCAATTGCCGCAGGAAGGGCAGCTGTCATCCAGAAGGGCAGCAACAACGCCTTTTTCATGGCTTTGTTCGGCATGGCAATAGTTGTGGTCGCATACGCAATGCCCATATCCAAGTCAAAGCCGTAATCGAGTGATGAAAGCGGCACGTTGCCGAACATCACAAAACCGATCAAATGGAAGAGTTCATGAAGTACGATTAAAATCGCATAGCCCGCAATAAAAAACAAAATCGCCCATAAAGAAAAGCCGAACGACAACGGCGCTGCGAAAACATGATAGGCTGCGGCAAATATCACCAAGAGCAAAACGTTCGCCCATAGTGCTTTGGGAGCAATTTCTTTAATATCCAATTCAATGACGCGGATTGGTTCCACAACATCACTTCCTTTGGTCAGTTGCCTAAAGTATAGCGCAAGCCATGGTTAAAAACATGCTTGCGGCGGCAATTCAAACGTGATACAATACATTGATGTGAGTAATAATATGAATTGCTTGCTCCTTGCCCGCTGGAATCAGCAGGGCCCAAGTCCATGAGGAGGTGACAACACGATGAGAGAATATGAATTAATGTATATCATTCAGCCTGCAATTGAAGAGGAAGCTAAAAAAGCTCTAGTTGAGCGTTTTAACGACATCCTAACTACAAACGGCGCTGAAATCATCGAGTCGAAAGAGTGGGGTAAACGTCGTTTAGCTTACGAAATCAACGATTTGCGTGAAGGTTTCTACCAGATCGTAAAAGTAAACGCTGGTTCTGAAGCTATCAACGAATACACACGTCTTGCGAACATTAACGAAGACATTATCCGTCATATTGCTGTACGCAAAGACGCGTAAGCAACAGACGACAGCCTTAAAATATTGACTTTGAAGGAGGTTGAATTCTGATGATTAACCGAGTTGTTTTAGTCGGAAGACTGACAAAAGATCCAGACCTTCGTTACACGCCAAGCGGTGCGGCGGTTGCTCGTTTTACACTTGCTGTAAACCGGACATTCTCTAACGCGCAAGGTGAGAAGGAAACTGATTTTATCAATTGTACTGTTTGGCGCAAACAAGCTGAAAACACAGCGAATTTCCTTAAAAAAGGAAGCTTAGCTGGCGTTGAAGGCCGCATTCAAACTGGAAGCTACGAGGGACAAGACGGGAAGCGCGTCTATACGACTGAAGTCGTGGCAGACAGCGTCCAATTCCTAGAACCGAAAAATTCTGGATCGGGTGCAGACCGTTCGCAAGGCCAACAGCCGTCCTATCAGCAGAACCAATCGCCGAGCCCAAGTCAGCAACCAAGCCAACAAAACTATACACGCGTAGACCAGGATCCGTTCTCAAGCGGCAGCGGTCCGATCGAAGTATCGGACGACGATCTGCCATTCTAAGAAACGCTGGAACTAGCGTCTAAAATCCAACAAAAAAGGAGGTAATTCGATATGGCACCACGTCGCGGAGGCAAAAAGCGTAAAAAGGTTTGTTATTTTACGTCAAACAACATCACGCACATCGATTATAAAGATACTGACCTATTGAAGAAATTCATTTCTGAAAGAGGAAAAATCTTGCCACGTCGTGTTACAGGCACTAGCGCTAAATGGCAACGTAAGTTGACAATCGCTATCAAACGCTCACGTATCATGGCACTTCTACCATTCGTAGCTGAAGAAAGATAATTTTCGAAAAGACCGGGAAACCGGTCTTTTTTTTATTTAGAAATTTTTTGAACTCCTATTCATTTCGCTTCAGGCAGACGCTTTCCGCGGGGAGTGATCTGACCCTTATTGGCGTTAGAAGACTGTAAAGCCATTGCTCCTGTCTCTGCATCGCTACGCTAGCTTCGAGACATTAAAGTGCGTTGCAGCGCTTCGCTAGCTTCGTCGCAAACAAATTGGGCAAATTGAATTTGACCAATTTGTTCGCTGCCTTCCGCTTCATTCAAAGGGTGTTCTAAATAGTGAACTAGTTCTTTGAACAAAGACCTTTAAGGTAGTGAGTTCTGTAGTTTCTTAGTGTACTTATCTAATTTCTGAGAAAAGGTCTGTCCATTAACAGGCGATATTTCTACGATATCGAAAAATATCTTGAATTTAATATGCATTGAAGAGAATCGATAGGCATTGCTCTGAGTTTAACTGGCATTGGTTAAGAAGTATCGCTTTGATCCAAGTTCAAGAGCCCAATATGAAAAGCCGTTCGCTTCGGCGAACGGCTCTTTAATTAAAGCTCTATTGAAATGGTCTGTTGATATTTATTAGAAAATCATCTGAACCTATTGTGAAAATTAACTAAAGATCCTTACGAAATTTAAACTCCGTAGTGGATCATGTGTTTCATTTCTTTTATTGCCTGTTGAATTTTTAAAGCCAATTCTTTAAGTTCTCCAGAATTTTCGAATTCCTTTGATGAAGTGACGACATCATAAAATAATGACAATGAATTAGGTGGAATAAGCGTTATTCCACAATAGGCTAAACCAAATTCTGGACGATTTAGTGAATGAAAATACGTTTTCATTATAAATAAATTTTTAAAGAGACTTTCAATAAGTTCATCGTCCACCGAAATACAATTGTACTTCTCTGGATTATACACTTCGAAATCTGTCTGATTATTAATGTTATCGATTAGCCCGAATTCGTGTGTTGAAGACACAATAATCACCTCTCATAAGCAATAGCCTACCACATAAATAATTCATTAAGAATACGTAATATATGAACCTGGGATTTCAGCAATATAGATAATAGAACTATACTTTAAAAGTACATACCGCTTATTTAGTTAGATCATACAGATATGAAGCAAAATAGCTCTGACTCTGGCAGGAAAGATATGGCTGAAAGCAGTTCGGCCGTATCTTCGCGCCGAAGCAAGCGTAGCGAGGCAAGAGCATATGTTTTAGCGGGGCTGTTTTGCGAAATTTCGGCATTTGCTTTCATCACTCTGTAAGTGGCTGTGTCTAAACGCGGGCGTTCCGTTCTTTTGTTCAGGTTCCGTAATCATGATACAATTACAAGGATGAAATAAACCCGAAAGAAGGGGAAACTCACACGAATGCAAAATCTACAAACAAGAAAATTGACGAATGGCGCGATGATGGCCGCAGTGTTTACAGTGCTTTTAGCTGTATCGGTTTATGTGCCTCTTTTAAATGCAGTAACCACTCTATTTTTAGCGTTGCCAATTGCTTGGTACAGCGCGAAGTATGATTGGAAAGCTTCAGCGCTTTTCGGAACGGTGAACCTGATTTTGTCGTTCTTAATTGGCGGGCTGCTGGCGTTGCCGATCGCGCTGATTCATGTGCCGCTAGGCGTGATGATTGGCTTATCGATTTATTACAAGAAAAGCAAGCTGTTCATGTTCATGGGATCAGGCATTGTGCTATTGTTTTCAGTCATGCTGCAGTACGTGGCTTCGATTTGGCTATTCGGCATCAATGTAATCGAAGAAATGATGACGGCGATGGAGTTGTCGTATAAACAAACGGGTGCTTTGATGGAAAGCTTCGGAGCCTCTGGTGTAGATTACGATAAGTTTATCAGCCAGATCATGTTCTCGTTCGAGACCTTATTGCCCGCACTCCTTATATTGTCTGTATTTACTACGGCATGGGTGTTGTTATTGATCCTTCTGCCGATTTTGAAGCGCTTGGGGACGGACGTTCCAAAATTTCCACCATTTCGAGATATGCGCTTGCCGAAAAGTGTATTATGGTATTATCTTATTGTTTTACTAGTCCCGCTGCTATCAGATTTGCAGCCAGGGACGATGATCTATATGATATTTATCAACGCATCCGTCGTGCTTCAATTCCTACTATTCCTGCAAGGCGTTTCGTTCTATCATTTCTACATCCAGCAGGAAGGTTGGCCAAACTGGGTAAAGGTCGTTGTGACCATTTTGGCTTTTCCGCTGTTATCGTTTACGAGCATCGTCGGACTTGTCGATCTTGGATTCGATATCAGGGGCTGGGTGAAGAGAGCACATGAGTTTAAAGGAAAATAAGGAGCTGAAACGAATGTCGGCTTTTTTTAGACAAAGAAGGCTTCGGTATCCTCTCATCGCGCTGCTCCTTTTAGGAGCGGCTGCAGTCGTTTTAATCACTCTTTGGTCCGAATGGGCCGCCGGAATTTTTACGCTATTGTTCGGTTTGGCTTTTACTGCCGCTTGGGTGACTGAAAAACGAGTATATGAAGAAACCGAAAAACACATAGAAACCTTGTCTTACCGGATGAAAAAGGTAGGAGAAGAAGCGTTGCTCGAGATGCCGATCGGAATTCTCCTCGTCAATGAAAATTTTGACATTGAATGGGCGAATCCGTATATGACGTCGACATTGGCGTACGATACGCTAATCGGTGAATCGCTTTATAGTTTGTCCGATGAATTCCATACATTGGTGAAATCGGATGACATCAAAGAAATGACGGTCACGCTTGGCGACCGTAAATACCGGGTTTATTACCGTGTGGATGACCGGTTGTTCTATTTGTTCGATATAACGGAGCAAGTGGAAATTGAAATGCTGTATTACGCGGATCGCACGGTCATCGGCATTTTGTTCATCGATAATTACGATGAATTGTCGCAAGGCATGGACGATCAAACGCGAAGCAATTTAAACAGTTTGGTAACATCCTTGGTCAATGAATGGGGAGCGAATCACGGCATTTATGTGAAACGGATTTCGTCAGACCGCTTCCTTGCAGTATTCAATGAATCGATTTTGAAAGAACTTGAACAATCGAAGTTTGCGATTCTTGATGATTTGCGCGAAGTGACATCGAAAGACAATATTGCTTTGACATTGAGCATCGGGGTAGGCGCGGGTTCAGCGTCGCTTGTCGAGCTTGGCAGCATGGCGCAATCCGGTTTGGACCTTGTCCTCGGACGCGGCGGCGACCAAGTGGCTATCAAGCACCCGAGCGGAAAAGTGAAATTTTATGGGGGCAAGACCAACCCTGTCGAAAAACGCACCAGAGTGCGTGCACGCGTTATTTCACACGCACTGCGTGATTTGATTCAAGAAAGCGACCAAGTCTTTATTATGGGCCATAAAATGCCGGATATGGACGCAATCGGCGCAGCTGTCGGCGTTGCCAAAATGGCAGCGATGAATAAAGTCAAAGGACGCATCGTTCTGGACTTTGATGAATACGATCGCAGTGTCATGCGCTTAATGGAAGAAATCGAAAAAGACGATGAACTGTTTGAGCAGTTTATCTCACCGGAAGAAGCATTGGCGGACATGACAGACAACTCGTTATTGGTAGTTGTCGATACGCATAAACCATCGATGGTCATCGATGAACGATTGCTTCAACGCATGGAGCGCGTCGTATTGATCGACCACCACCGGAGAGGCGAGGAGTTCATCACTAATACGATGCTCGTCTATATGGAGCCTTACGCATCGTCTACAGCTGAGCTGGTGACAGAATTGCTTGAGTATCAGCCAAAGCATGAGAAATTATCGATGCTAGAAGCGACAGCAATGCTTGCCGGTATCATTGTTGATACAAAAAGTTTTACGCTGCGGACCGGATCGCGAACTTTCGAAGCGGCATCTTATTTGCGCTCGAACGGAGCGGATACTGTACTCGTGCAGCGTTTATTGAAAGAAGATCTGGAAACGTATATGGAACGTGCGAAAATTGTGGAGACGGTTGAATTCGTTGCTGACGGCATTGCGATTGCCCGAGGCGAATCGGGTAAAATCTATAGTCCCGTGCTGATCGCGCAAACCGCGGATATTTTATTGACGATGAAAGATGTCAACGCATCGTTTGTAGTGGCAGAGCGCACAGAAGGCGGCGTCGGCATATCGGCCCGTTCGCTGGGTGAAGTGAACGTCCAGATCGTCATGGAAAATATGGGCGGCGGAGGTCATTTGACCAATGCGGCGACTCAAATGCCGGATGCGACGATTGAAGAAGCAATCAAGCAATTGAAACAAGTGATAACAGAACAATTCGGGGGAGGCCAATCAGAATGAAAGTAATTTTCTTGAAAGACGTTAAAGGCAAAGGGAAAAAAGGAGAAGTGAAGAACGTGGCGGATGGCTACGCGCATAACTTCTTGTTAAAAAACAATTACGCCATTGAAGCGAATGCAGCGGCAGTCAGCAAATTGGACGGCCAAAAGAAAAAAGAGCAAAAAGAAGCTGCAGCTGAATTGGAAGAAGCGAAAAAGCTGAAAGAAACGTTGGAAAGCCTGACGATTGAATTGACGGCAAAATCAGGTGAAGGCGGCCGCTTATTCGGCTCCATCACAACGAAACAAGTGGCAAAAGAACTTGAAAAAACACACGGCATCAAATTAGACAAACGCAAAATGGAATTGGACGATGCCATTCGTTCGCTTGGGTACACAAATGTACCGGTTAAAGTTCACCCAGATGTTGTTGCTACGCTTAGAGTCCATGTAACAGAAGAAGCGTAAGGTGATGAACTCGATGAATGAATCAATTGATCGCGTCCCGCCGCATAACCACGAAGCTGAACAATCGGTCATCGGCGCCATTTTCTTGGAACCGCAAGCCTTAATTACTGTAGCGGAGATTGTGAATCCTGAAGATTTCTACCGCATCGCCCACCAAAAAATCTTTGATACGATGATTCATTTATCGGACCACGGCAAAGCGATTGACGTCGTGACGGTCACAGAAGAATTATCGGTCAAAAAAGAATTGGAAGATGTCGGCGGCTTGTCTTATTTGGCGGAAATCGCCAATGCCGTCCCTACCGCGGCGAACGTGGTGCATTATGCGCGCATCGTCGAAGAGAAAGCATTGCTTCGCCGGTTGATCCGTGTAGCAACGACGATCGTTGAAGACGGATTTACACGCGAAGACGAAGTAGAAGCGCTTCTCGCGGAAGCGGAAAAAAAGATGATGGAAGTATCAAGCCGTAAAAATGCCGGCGACTTTACCCACATCAAAGACGTTCTTGTTAAAACCTACGACAATATTGAATTGCTTCATACCCGCAAAGGGGACGTGACCGGGATCCCGACCGGATTCCGTGATCTTGATAAAGTCACCGCCGGTTTCCAGCGCAACGATTTAATCATCGTAGCTGCACGGCCATCTGTTGGTAAGACGGCATTTGCATTGAACGTCGCGCAAAACGTTGCGACCAAGACCGATGAAAATGTCGCCATCTTCAGTTTGGAGATGGGGGCTGACCAGCTCGTCATGCGTATGCTATGCGCAGAAGGCAATATCGATGCGCAAGTGCTGCGGACAGGTGCTTTGCAGACCGAAGACTGGCGCAAGCTGACAATGGCAATGGGAAGCTTGTCGAATGCGGGCATCTTCATCGATGATACGCCAGGCATCCGAGTGAACGACATTCGGGCTAAATGCCGCCGTTTGAAACAGGAATACGGTCTCGGCATGATCCTGATCGATTATTTGCAGCTGATTCAAGGTCCTGGCCGTGCCGGTGAGAACCGCCAGCAGGAAGTATCCGATATTTCCCGTTCGTTGAAAGGACTGGCGCGTGAACTTGAAGTGCCGGTTATCGCGTTGTCGCAGTTGTCTCGTGGCGTGGAACAACGCCAAGACAAACGGCCGATGATGTCGGATTTACGTGAATCCGGATCGATTGAGCAGGATGCCGATATCGTTTCTTTCCTTTACCGGGAAGATTATTACGACAAGGAAACTGAAGACCAAAACATGATTGAAATCATTATTGCCAAGCAACGTAACGGCCCGACCGGTACTGTAAAACTGGCATTCGTCAAAGAATACAATAAGTTCGTCACCATTGACTGGAGTCAGCATGAATCCGGCGGAGACTTTTAAACACGAACATTAAATGTGAAGACACATTTATATGTTCGTGTTTTCTTCTGTTTAGGATTGACGAAGAGCCGTTTCGCTGATACAATGAAGACTGTTTGAAACAAGGGCATAAGCCTAACGGAGGTGCGGACGATGACATCAGTCGTAGTAGTAGGAACGCAATGGGGAGACGAAGGAAAAGGGAAAATCACTGATTTTCTATCTGAACACGCAGAAGTAATTGCGCGTTACCAAGGCGGAAATAACGCAGGACATACCATCATTTTCGGTGGGGAAACGTATAAATTGCATTTGATTCCATCGGGGATTTTTTATAAAGACAAGATTTCGGTAATCGGCAACGGCATGGTTGTGGATCCAAAAGCGCTTGTAAAAGAATTAAAAGGACTTCATGAGCGTGGCGTAACAACAGAAAACTTGCGCATTTCCAACCGCGCACACGTTTTATTGCCATACCACATCAAGCAAGACGAAGTGGAAGAAGCACGCCGCGGCGCAAACAAAATCGGGACAACAGGCAAAGGCATCGGACCTGCTTATATGGACAAAGCAGCGCGTGTCGGAATTCGCATGGCGGATTTATTGGACCACGTTGTGTTCGAAGAAAAACTGCGCATGAACTTGATCGAGAAAAACCGTCTGTTCGAGAAGTTTTATGAAACAGAAGGCTTCACAGTTGAAGAAATCATGGAAGAGTATTTTGCATATGGACAAGAAATCGCGAAATACGTAACCGATACTTCAAAAGTGCTGAACGATGCAATCGACAATGGCCGTCGTGTCTTGTTTGAAGGCGCACAAGGCGTGATGTTGGATATCGATCAGGGTACATACCCATTCGTAACTTCGTCGAACCCGGTAGCGGGCGGCGTAACTATCGGAGCAGGTGTAGGACCAACGACGATTCAACACGTCATCGGCGTTTGTAAGGCATATACATCACGTGTTGGCGACGGACCGTTCCCGACCGAATTGTTTGATGAAGTCGGAGACAGAATCCGCGAAGTCGGCAAAGAATACGGCACGACAACAGGACGTCCACGCCGCATTGGCTGGTTCGACAGCGTTGTTGTCCGCCACGCGAGACGTGTTAGCGGATTGACAGACCTGACAGTCAACTCAATCGACGTATTGAGCGGATTGGACACGGTGAAGATCTGTACAGCTTACCGCCACAACGGCGAATTGATTACAGAATATCCAGCGAACTTGCGTGTGCTTGCTGAATGCGAACCGGTATACGAAGAGCTTCCAGGCTGGTCGGAAGATGTAACAGGCTGCAAATCATTGGATGAGCTACCTGACAACGCACGCCATTACCTTGAGCGCATTGCGCAATTGACAGGCGTTCAAATTTCCATCTTCTCAGTAGGACCAGATCGTAACCAAACAAACATCGTCACAAGTGTGTGGCGCTAAAACCGAAGAGATAGATAGAAGAGCTGAAACGGCATCGTTTCAGCTCTTCTTTTTTTTGTTCTTGGTGTGGGATGTGATTTTTGGTTACTGCCTGATAAAGTCCGGCTAGTGCCGGTTAACTTTAGAGTAGTGCCTGATAACTCGAAAATAATGCCTGTTAAACTAGCGATACTACCTGTTAACGGAGATGCTGCTTGGAGGATCATTAACACGGATAGCATTTCGGCCATGGACGAAATGCGCTTTTTCAATTCAAGGAGCCGTTCGCTTTGGGCGAACGGCTTTTCATATAGTGCTCTTGGACTTGGTGTATGAGGGGCGATTATTGGCTAATGCCTGACAAAGTAGAGCTAGTGCCTGTTAACTAATGGGTAGTGCACGATAACTCGGAAATAGTGCCTGTTAAAATCGAAGTACTGCTTGTTAACGAAAAAGTCCGTTTTACAACCAGGGGAAATACAGCTACGATCTTGAAACTCTATCATCAAAGAAATAACTTTTTATCTGGAAGCAACTTTGAATGAAGGGGAGAGCCTCTGCCTGAAGCGCAATGAGAGAGGGAACAACATCCTTTCTGTTTTTAATTTCCCAACGATTATTTCCCGGGAAATAACGTGCAGGGAATGAGAGATGCGAAACCGTCAAAACAGTGATAAAGTAAGGGTAGAAAAGAATGCACTGCGGAGGAAATTTCATGCTCGAAATTTGGAATGCGAAGGGGAGAATAAGATGAATAAGACGATTTTGGTAGTAGACGATGAGAAGCCGATTGCAGATATTCTGCAATTTAATTTAAAAAAAGAAGGATTCAATGTGGTTTGTGCTTATGACGGCGACGAAGCGGTCAAATTGGCGGAAGAATTGCAGCCGGATTTGATGTTATTGGATATCATGCTGCCGAACCGCGATGGGATGGAAGTATGCCGAGAAATCCGAAAAAAATTCGATTTCCCGATTATCATGCTAACGGCAAAAGACTCGGAAATCGACAAAGTGCTTGGCTTAGAGCTAGGTGCAGACGATTACGTGACGAAACCATTCTCGACGCGCGAATTGATCGCTCGAGTTAAAGCGAACTTGCGTCGCCAGAACGTCGTGCCGCTTGAAGAAGACGGTCCGAATTCGAATGACATCGAAGTGGGCGTGCTGACAATTCAGCCGGATGCTTATTTGGTGCAAAAACGTGATGAAACCATTGAACTGACACATCGTGAATTTGAATTGCTGCATTACCTCGGCAAGCATATTGGCCAGGTGATGACGCGTGAACATTTGCTACAAACAGTATGGGGATATGATTATTTCGGAGACGTCCGTACAGTGGATGTGACGATCCGTCGTTTGCGTGAAAAAATTGAAGACAATCCGAGCCACCCCGCCTGGATCGTAACCCGCAGAGGCGTCGGCTATTATCTGAAGAGTCCTGAACAGGAGTAGGTTGAATGCATAAAGTAAGTTTTTTTAAATCGATCCACGTTAAATTTGTGCTTATTTATATTTTGCTGATCTTATTGGCGATGCAAATTATCGGCCTTTATTTTGCCCAGCAGCTTGAAGAAACGTTGATCGACAATTTTACAAGTTCGATTGAGGACCGGATGAACATTGTGGAATTCAGTGTACGGGAAGAGATGATTAAAGAGCGGACGGATGAGGACCTGACCACGGAGCAAAGCCTGCGGTCGGTCCTTAGCGGCTTTAAATCGGACGATATTGATGAAATTCGAGTAATCGATTCGCGCTACCGGATTTTAGCTTCTTCGGCTGTAGAAAATCAAGCCTTAGTTGGCCAGCGTTCGACGCTTGAAATTGTTATGCAATCGATTGTTGGCGAAACGACGTATGAACAAAATTACGTCAACGACCAAGCTGAACGCATTTGGGTGCGCACCCAACCAATCGTGGCGGAAGGCGGCCAATTGCTCGGTACCTTGTATATGGAAGCTGACATTGAAAGTGTCTATAACCAAATGAATGACATCAACTCGATTTTGGCGGGAGGGACGGCCATCGCATTGGCGGTTACCGCCATTCTCGGCGTGCTTGTTGCCCAAACGATTTCCCGGCCAATTTCAGATATGCGCAGACAAGCGCAAGCGATGGCAAAAGGGAATTTCTCGCGCAAAGTACGGGTTTATGGAGATGACGAAATCGGCCAATTGGCGAAATCGTTCAATAACCTGACAAACCGGCTGCAAGAATCCCAGCAGTCGACCGAAAGTGAACGTCGCAAACTGGCATCGGTGCTATCGAATATGACGGACGGCGTGTTATCAACCGATCGACGCGGTCGAGTCATTCTGATCAACGATCCAGCGCTGCGCTTGTTGAATGTTTCACGTGAAACCGTGATCAATCGACCGATTACATCAGTCTTGAAGTTGGATATGGAATATACATTTGAAGACTTGATCCATTTGAAAGAGGCCATCACGCTTGATTTTAGCAAATACGATGAAAGCACGTTGCTGCGTACAAGTTTTTCGGTCATTCAAAAAGAGACAGGCTTTGTGAACGGCGTTATCGCCGTCTTGCACGACAATACCGAACAAGAAAAAATCGACGGTGAACGACGCGAATTTGTTGCCAATGTATCGCACGAATTGCGCACGCCGTTAACGACGATGCGAAGCTATCTCGAAGCACTTGCTGACGGCGCATGGGAAGATCCAAACTTGGCACCGAACTTCTTGAATGTCACGCAAACGGAAACAGAGCGGATGATCCGCCTCGTCAACGATTTGCTGAAACTGTCTAAACTTGATGCAAGCGAAACCGAACTCAATAAAGAAATGATTGAATTTGGCCGCTTTTTCAACCGCATCATTGACCGTTTCGAAATGTCGAAATCACATAAAGTACGCTTTGAGCGCTACTTGCCGAAAGAGCAATACTTTGTGGAAATCGATCCGGACAAATTAACGCAAGTTATTGATAACATCATTTCGAATGCCTTGAAATATTCGCCAGAAGGCGGAAAAGTCCGCTTTGACATGACAGTTGAAGACGGCTTCCTGCTGATTCGCATCAGCGACCAAGGCATGGGCATTCCGAAAGAAAACGTCGATCGCATTTTCGACCGCTTCTACCGTGTCGACCGTGCCCGCTCGCGCGCAATGGGCGGCACCGGCCTTGGATTGGCAATTTCAAAAGAAATGATCAATACGCACGGCGGCGCCATTTGGGCGGAAAGTGAATTTGGAAAAGGCACAACCATCTTCTTTACGCTGCCATTCGAAGAGGATGACGGAGGTGAGTGGGAATGAAATACGTAGAACATGTAAAATCGATTATTCTGTTCCTGCTGATTTTCCTGAGTCTGGGACTGACCTTCACAATCTGGACGTTTACGCCGACATTTCCTCAAATTGAAAACAAACCGGCCACAGAAGTGGCGCTTGGCGTTAGCAAAGCTGTGGATGAAGTGGTCCAGCCGGTGAAAGTGCTTTACCATTCAGAAGAAGAAACGAAAGGCACTATAAATAAGCAAGAAATCGATGTACTGATGGATGTGATGAAGCAATGGAAGATTCACGACATCACGACCATTTCAGAAGATACACCGGTTCAGGAATTGATTTCGTTTATGCACGATCCTGACCGCGCAGTGGTCTATTTTCCGGGTCCCGTGCCGTTCCCAGTCATAGATAGCATCATGAACATTACCGATGACAGCATGCCAGAGGCGTCATTTGACCGCCTCATTGTCGCATGGGGAGAAGCGAGTGAAACGGATTTCATGCTGTATTTTATTAATTCGAAATCAGGCCGCGTGTACCAAGGAAATGTCTCTGCAACCGAATTAGAGCGGTTGGAGAGCCAAGTCATTGCGACTGCTTTCAACGATTACCCGAATTACATCACCAGTGAAAACATCAGCACGTTGCCGATTTATGTTCCAAAAGGCGCTAGCAAGCTGAACACTTATCGGTATTTACAAGAAGACATTCCAGAACAAAAACTGGTGGACGGCCTTTTTGAAAATTCGAGCAGTGTGACAACGACCGGGGAATTGTTAAACCGCGAATATAGCGATGACTTGGACGCATTGATGAATTTTGACGAAAATGCAAAAAGCGTCAATTTTGTGCAGCCGCAAGCGGAAACAAATGATCCGGCCATCCCATCTGAATTGATTTTTAAGACCGCTGACTTTATCAACACCCATAGCGGATGGACGAACGATTATCGCTATTTCGGGATGGAACCGTTAAACCAAAAAATCAACTACCATTTGTATCAAGACAACCTGCCCGTCTTCAGTTCGACGTTCGAAACCGATCTTGAAGTGGTTTGGGGAGTGGAAGCTGAAGCGGAAAAAGTATTTCGCTACAAACGCCCCTATTATATACTGGAGTCTTTAGGTGAATCAGGCTCGTTGGAATTGCCGTCTGGCGCAGCTGTTTTGTACGCCATCGAACACATGGACATCGATCAGAAAAGCGTGACGGATATTGTCCAAGGCTATTCAATGATGCGTGACGCAAAAGATCCGGAGCGTCTGATCAACTTGCAACCTGTGTGGTATTACAAAGTGGCAGGAATTTGGACGCAGCTGCCGGCAGAAGTGTTAGGAGGCGATCCGCATGGATTGGAATAAAACCAAATCCATCTTTATCATCATCTTTGCGATACTGAATGTCTTCTTGTATATGTTGTATCTAGAACGCTACAACGAATCGAAGAACGCTGTCTTTCTTGTAGAATCTTCAAACGAGGAAAAACTGGAAGCCGATAAGATCAGTTATTCCAACCTTCCGCAACAAATCGAAAGCAAGCCTTACGTCACCGGCAAGATGAAATCGTTTGTGGCGGCGGACGTTCCAGGTTCGGATTCAAAAGAAGATGTCACGAAAGACAATTTCCTGGCTGTTAAATTCAATGAACCGATTCCGCTTGGAGAAAAAGTCAGCACCGAGGTGCTGCAAGACTTCGTCGACAAAACGGTTTACCAAGGAGATAATTACACATTGTGGCGAATTGACGAAAAAAATCTACAAGCCACTTTTTTTCAAAAAATTAACGGACATCCGCTTTATTACAGCGATAGCGGAAAGTTAACGGTGTATTGGAACAAAGATGCAGAAGTGACCAAATACGAACAAACACTTTTCGAGAATGTAGAGGAAAGTGAACAGCAGAAAACCTTGATTCCCGCGATTCAAGCGATTCACACGCTTTATCAGAAACGCCTCCTGCCGACCAACACGGAAATCGATTCGGCAGAAATCGGCTACTCGGAATATGTGACCGTTTCGGAAAACACGCAAATGTTTTTGCCGACATGGCTCATCAAAGCAACGCTTGAAGACGGCTCGCAGCAAGAATTTTTTGTGAACGCCGTGAAAGATGGCGTCATCGAGCTGAAGGATAAGGAAGAGGAAGAGGAAGAACCTGCACAATAAGGAGTTTTTAGTATGCGTTTTAGTGTGTTAGCAAGCGGCTCTAAGGGCAACGCGATGTATATAGAAAGCGGCAACCAATCGTTTTTGGTCGATGCCGGACTGAGCGGTCGGAAGCTCGAAGCCCTGTTTGCCTCGATTGGCAAAAGCATGAGTGACCTGGACGGCATCCTGGTCACGCACGAGCACAGCGATCACATCAAAGGCCTCGGCATAGTAGCGCGCAAGCACAAGGTGCCTGTATACGCCAATGCCAAGACCTGGACGGCGATGGACGGACTCGTCGGTGCGATTCCGACCGAGCAGCGCTTCCATTTCGATATGGAAACGGTGAAAACCTTCGGCGATCTTTCCATCGAGTCATTCGGCGTGTCGCATGACGCGGCCGATCCGATGTTTTACGTCTTCCATGAAAACGGGCGTAAGCTATCGCTTATTACGGACACAGGTTATGTCAGCGACCGGATGAAAGGTGTGATACAGGCTTCGGATGCGTATGTCTTTGAAAGCAACCACGATGTCGGCATGCTGCAAATGGGCCGTTACCCGTGGTCGGTAAAGCGACGGATTTTGAGCGACGTCGGTCACGTGTCAAATGAAGATGCCGCGGTGGCGATGAGCGAAGTGATGGCTGAAAAGCCGACACGGATTTACTTGTCCCACTTGAGCGCAGATAACAATATGAAAGATTTGGCGCGCATGACTGTCGAACAGACGCTGCAAACAAAAGGCATCATTGTCGGCGAATATGTGGATCTACTGGACACCGATGCGCATGTCGCGACAGAGCTGGTCATTGTATAAGTAAAAATGAAAAGCTGTACCGGATATCATGTTGATGATGTTTGGTGCAGCTTTTTTATTTTCAGGCAATCAAGGATGTACTGAGCAATTGTATTTTCCGAAGCTTATCGCTCGCTAACAAAAACCGATGCAGAGACAATAATCTTTGCTCTGCCTAAAGCGACTGGCAACACGAATTATACACATTCTCCAATTTACACGATTAGGTTAGTTGCTGTGGCTTGCCAATGCCGTTTCGGATTCTTAAACTAAGGCTATACAACAGTAAAGAGCAAGAGAGGATGGGTGCAGTGGGATATTACAATCAAGCGCCAGAAGGAAGACGCCGGCCAAAGCGGGCGAGTTCTTTTTTAGCAGGCTTAGCAGGAGTTGTGGTTGGTGCTTTACTCGTTTGGTTTTTGTTTCAGACCGTGCCACAATTGATGCCAGGCGCAGGAAATAATGTAGCAGGAAATGGAATGGTCAACGACGCAGATGCGGGTCAACAAGGAAAGCCGTCAGAGTCGGTATCGGTCAACGTGACGACGGATGTGACAGCAGCAGTAGAGAGTGTAGCAGATGCAGTTGTTGGGGTGACCAATTTGCAGGACACATCGGATTTTTGGTCGCAAACGGAGCAGCAAGAAGCCGGAACGGGATCTGGCGTTATTTATAAAAACGAAAATGGCCGCGCTTTCGTCGTGACAAATAATCACGTGATTGATGGTGCGAATAGTGTGGAAGTGACACTATTCGATGGTACAAAGCTAGCGGCAACAATTGTCGGAACCGATATTTGGACCGACTTAGCGGTTATTGAGATGGATGGATCGGCTATTAAAGATGTAGCAGAATTCGGCGATTCGGACGCATTGAAACGTGGGGAACCGGTCATTGCAATCGGCAATCCGTTAGGTCTTGATTTTTCAGGTTCGGTGACGACAGGGGTCGTGTCAGGTAAAGATCGAACCGTACCGGTCGATTTGGACGGGAATGGAACAGAAGATTGGCAAGCTGAAGTGCTGCAGACCGATGCAGCTATCAACCCGGGCAATAGCGGGGGCGCGCTAGTTAACATTAAAGGCCAATTGATTGGCATCAATTCAATGAAAATAGCTACTTCAAATGTAGAGGGCATCGGTTTTGCGATTCCGATCAATTCAGCAATTCCCGTTATTGAATCGATTGAACAAAACGGTGAAATGATTCGTCCAGCAATGGGCGTGACGTTGATTGATTTGGCGCAAGTGCCACAAGCGCAGCGCGAGGAGACCTTGAATCTCCCTTCAGACGTTAAAGAAGGTGTTGTGGTCAATTCGGTGCTGGAAAATTCAGCTGCCGCTAAAGCGGGCATGCAGAAGTTTGACGTTATTATTGAGATGGACGGCAAAGCTGTAGGCGATTTGATTGAGCTTCGCAAGCATTTGTACAATACGAAAAAAATTGGCGACAAGATGACCGTCAAAGCGTATCGAGACGGAAAAATAATCGATTTTGAACTTGAGCTTGTCGATAACTCAGCGTTATAAAAATTGATGAAGATCCGGAGGCAGCTGCTTCCGGATCTTTTTGTATGGCAGGAGATATTGCATGAATGGCGAATAAAAGAGAGGACAGGAAACAACATGGAGGGGTTCGATGTTTAACAACTTGGACGATTTTTTCAAGGAATGGAAAGAGGAAGAACAAGCGACGCAAAAAGTATTGGATATGCTGACAGATGAATCATTAAGCCAGCCTGTGGGTGAAGGCTACCGCACACTTGGGCGATTGGCTTGGCACGTCGCAACGGCGTTAGATGAAATGATCGGCCACACAGGCTTACAGTTTTCAGCAGCGCGATTTGGCAATCCAGTACCGGACACGGCGCAGGAAATTGCAGAAGCGTACCGTTTTTCCAACCAATCGATGGTAACTGCGATGAGAGAAAACTGGACAGATGAAACTTTGGCCGAAGAATACAATATGTACGGCGAGATGTGGAGTGTCGAGACCATTTTGAAAGTATTGATGCTGCACCAAATCCATCATCGTGGACAAATGACAGTGTTAATGCGTCAAGCCGGGTTAAAAGTTCCTGGATTGTATGGACCATCTAAAGAAGAATGGGCAGCAATAGGAGCCGAGCCGCCGGAAGTGTAAAAAAAGTTTGCGATGCCAAGTTGTGCATCGCAAACTTTTTTTGGGTCTTCCTTCCATAATACTATTGTAAATTTGTAAAGGTATTTGAGATTAATTATGAACAATGTTCGTGAAAGCAGAAAAACGTCATGTGGATAACTTATTTTTATTATCAATGAAAATAACTATCCACAGCTTGTCGGAAGCTTTGCTATTCCTAATCCTTCGCTTCTGTTAAAATGGAATGTGGATAAACGTGAACGAAATGTGTATAACTATGTAGAATATTCGGAAATCGAAAGGAATTGATCTTATGAAGCTTTTTTGCTGCAAAACCCACGTGGAGCATGCGTTAGACGTGTTCGTGGCGGAGACAGAAAGTTATCCAATTCTAACAGAATTGTCAGATGAAGAAAAGTTATCCACAAAGTGTGCGTATTGCGAAGAGCGTGCGATGTATCTTGTGGCTTCTGAATAAAAAGACACAATATGTAGAATGCCCTGTGGATATGTGTATAACATCCGTGGATAACTTGTTTGTAAATTTTAAGTAAAGGGGGATAAGTTGTGAATATCTCAATTATAACTGTAGGCAAATTAAAAGAGAAATACTTGAAAGCCGGCATTGAAGAATACACGAAACGCCTTGGCAGTTACACGAAGATCAACGAAATCGAAGTGGCGGACGAGAAAGCACCCGAGCAATTGAGCGAAGCCGATATGGAAATTGTGAAAAAGAAAGAAGCCGACCGCATCCTGGCAAAAATTTCACCAGATGCCTATGTCATCGCCTTGGCAATTGACGGCAAGATGAAAACATCTGAGCAATTGGCAAAAGACATCGAATCATTGATGACCTACGGACGCAGCAAAATCGTATTTGTCATCGGCGGCTCGCTTGGCCTCCACGACGAGGTATTAAAGCGCTCAGATGAGAAATTATCGTTCTCGAAAATGACGTTTCCCCATCAATTGATGAAGTTGATCTTGGTGGAGCAAGTGTATCGGGCTTTTCGGATCATGAAGGGTGAACCTTATCATAAATAAATGTAGTTTTTAAATATTTTGTTAGCCTTTTAGTTTTAGAAAATCAATGAAGCAGAAAAAAGCATTAAAAAATTTAATGCTTTTTTTATATTAAGTTCGGTTATGTAAACACAATTAAATGTCTTTTTTTACCTGTAAATTTTTGATAAAGTAAAGTTAGATTTATTTATGAAATTTAATAGATAAAATTATCTTCATTAGTAATCAGAAAAAAACATTAAAGCGGTTAAGCAATTAACGCATTTATGTGGAAGGAGTGGTTTAAGTGAGTCAATTACTTCAAATGGGAGCAAATACCGTTTTAAATTCTCCAAAAGGCGATGTTACGATTAGCTATGAAATTTCTAACACAATAGATATTTCTTTAACAGCTTTCCTTTTAACAGATTCAGAGAAGGTACAAGGAGATAGCGGAATTATATTTTATAATCAACCAAAGAGCTCTACTGGAGCAGCGACTCTCATGCCTACGGTGAAAGTTGGAAACACTAACGTACATAAAATAGATTTTGATCTAAGTAAATTCCCTCAAGGAATTTCTAAAATAGCTATCACGCTTACCGAGGACAATAGTATAGGTTTTTCAAATGTAAAAAATTTAAAGGCAGAGATACGTAGCAATGATATGAGTATCCAGTTAACCCCCTCTACCTTCACAAAAGAAAATGGGATCGTAGTATTGGAATTATATTTAAGGAATGGCCAGACAAAGGCAAAATCAATCTGGCGAGGATTTGATTCGGGTCTTGAAGGTCTATGTAAAAATTATGGCGTTGAAGTTGATTCTGAGGAACCCAAAAAGTATGCTGAACCTAAGGTTGTTGCTACGCTAGCATCAAAAGAGCCTCAGAAAATCTCAACATTTCCTCAAAATAAAAGCACCCCAAATGCCCTGTCATCAATAAACTTTGAGAAAGTTAAGGGTAATATAAATCTCGATAAGGGTCAAAAAGCAGTTATAATTGATAAAACACCAGAAATTACGGCTACAGTATCTTGGAAGACTGGAACAGATTACGATATATATGCTTTAGTCTACACAAAGAGTGGTAAGCAGATAGATGTAGCTATGTTTGGCGCGACAGGCACTCCGCCTCTCAGTCGGTTTGGCAACGGTGCGGTAGAACATATGGGGGATGTTAGGAGAAATAATAAATCAGTGAAGACAGAAGTCATTAAATTACGATTGACGAATGATATTCTGGCCGTGGTCCCCGTGGTTTATTCTGCTCAGTCAAATGGAACCGGTTCATTTTACAGATATAAGGTGTCCATGAGTATAGATAATCATAATGGAACTTCCGTTACCATATCTGCCAAAAATGCAAATAATAATGATCGAATTTATACTTGTGTGCCTGGAATCCTTCATAATACACAGGATGGCGTTATTATAAATCCAATAGAGCTTTATAGTATGCCAAACTCAGAATATAGACCTAAACTTAAGCTTGGGCCTTCAAGTATGGTAGAAGTTTTAATGGATCAAGGACCAAAAAATGACTATAAATAGAAACGAGATATCGATATAAAACATACCATCTAGCTTAATTCACGAAAAAAGAAGCGTCAGGGTCTTAATCCTGGCGCTTCTTCATATCGAAATATTCATAATGATAGCAGCATGAAACAGAGGAGAGGGACTTATTTCAATGAATACCCGCCATCTACGACTATTTCTGCACCATTTATATAGGAGGCTTTGTCTGAAGCTAAGAATAGAACGACTTCTGCAATTTCACTTGGTTTGCCGTAACTTCCTCTAGGATGTCCTTTTGATTGTTTTTCATAGTTCTCTTTCCCGCCATATGCTTTAATGGCGAGGTCGGTTTCTGTAGGGCCAGGGGATATGCAATTTACCCGAATTCCTTGGTTAGCAAAGCGAAGTGCGGTGCTTTGCGTCATCGCAACAACGGCTGCTTTTGTCCCGCTGTAAGCCGGCAGCATCGGATTCACCTTGTCGTTTCCAAGGATGGCTGCATTGTTGATGATGACTCCATTTTTTTGCTTACTCATCACGATTAAAGAATATTTCATGTAGGCGAAGATCGCGGTTTGATTGACAGCAATCAACTGATTCCAATCCTCTAGCTTTACTCGAGACAAAGGCCCCATTCCTGTAGAGAGAATACCAGCGCTGTTGAACAAAATGTCCACACTCTGCCCTTCATCTTCAAGTTTTTTAAAAAAGCCTTCGATTTCTTCCACGTTTTCGTTATGGACTTGATAAAAATGGGCTTTCCCGTTGCATTCACTCTCTACCTGAGCGCCTTTGTCGCGGTCTCTCCCAGTAAAATGAACGGCAGCGCCTTCTTTACAAAAGAAACGAACCACTTCCTTGCCAATTCCATCCGTCCCACCATTAACAATCACCATTTTGTTTTCGAACATCATGCGATCTCCTCCAAACATCATAGTAAAATCGTAAAATATGTACAGTCAGTATATAACATTCGTATAACTAAAGGAATTTTAGGTGCTCTTCCCTTAAGTTGTTTTCAGAAAAACGGTTTTGAAGTGGTTGGATTTAATGCCATCAATAAAGGAGGTATCCAAAATTCATGAATGGATACCTCCTAATCTCATGTCCAATTATTCCTCTTCTTCCAAATTCACGACCACTTCTTGCAAGCCTTCTTTATTCAAAGTGGCAAAATAGACGATATGTTCTTCTGTAAATACACCGGCGGTTCCTGTCGTTCCCCATTTCATATCCACTGATTTTGAAGGATGGAGCCGGAGCCGGTTATCGGAAACTTGAACGGTGAAATAGCTGGCAGGCATTTGCGGGAAGACGAGTGTATCGCCTTGTATGGCAGGATTCGCTTCTCTGACCAGTGTAGGGACATCGATTTGATCGATAAGTTCTCCATCTTTTGAAAGCAATAGCAGTTTACCGCCTTCGTTTGTTTGTGCTGTGACTACATATTGATCGGTCGCGGGCACATAAGACACGCTGTACATGTAAAACTCTATTTCCGGCATTAGTTCGGTAGGTGAAGCGGTCATTTTATTGGTTTCAGGATCGTAAACTGCGAAATAGAGCGCTGCCTTGCTTGCATCTTTATTGAATTTTTGCCAAACGAGCAGCGCGTTGTCGTCTGAAGCAGCAAGCAGCGGCCAGCTATCCCGGTCATCAGCTTCTGAAAGCTTTATTTCGTGCAATAGCTTGCCTTCGTTTGACACCGCGGAAACGATGACTTCTTTACCGCTGCCGAGTTCGTTGACACCGCCGCCGTTGACCCAGCCATTGGACCAAAAAATGACGTGATGTGAATCAGTGGAAGCGGAATGGCCGGAATGGCCACCGTTCAACAACGTGCCTTCATTTATCAGCTGCCAATCATAATCATAGACTTTAAAGCGCTGGGAAATATTATTGGTTGAATCAAAGCCATCTTCATATGTGATGAGGATGGTGTCGTTTGTCGAACTTGCGCTGACAGGCTCTTGTGCTTCGGGGTTGGCGACAAGCGTATCTATATGGGATTGACCGATTTCTTTTTTGTAAATATCGTGCGTCCATCCTTCTTTGCGCTGTTCACCACTATGCTCTGACCACAGGACCGAATCCCCAACAATGGAAACACCGTGTGCGTATCTTCGCATATCCTCAATCGGTTGAGCCTGCTTAGGTGAACAGCTAGCCAGTATGAAGAGGGAGGTTATTAATAAGTATTTTTTCAATGTCATCCCGCCTTTGTATACTTTTCTCTCAGTTGAGTTAAATCTAATAAAT
>JBFEIJ010000010.1:0-47069 GCA_041553775.1 Planococcus sp. (in: firmicutes) | reverse complement strand
TTCAGCCAATGGAATCGCGTGTTCAGTGATCCCCGGCTAACAGCAGCACTCGTCGATCGCGTCATCCATCACGCACATATTTTAAATTTTACAGGGGATAGTTTCAGGGTCTCAAACGCACTGTCGCGGCAAAAATGAATATAAAAAGGAAGACTGGCAAGCTTCTGTACTTTCCATTGCATTCTTCTGCACTTTTCTATTGCATTACACAAAAGGCTTTCAGCGCTTCTTCATAAATCTCCTTGCGGCCCTAACACGGAATTTATGGGAAATACCACGAGCTAAATGGACGCAGCACGCCTGATAGTTTGCGTCTGGAAAAACTGCGAAGGTGCGATCGGTGATGCCTTTTAGGCCGTTGGAGATAAGCAGAAGCACTTTATCGACGCCGCGCTCTTTCAAGTCCAACAGGACTTCTTCCCAAACGAATGCGGATTCCGTGGGGGCCACAGTATAGGCCAGCATTTCTTTTGAGCCGTCCTCCCATATACCTTCCGCAATATAGACGGCTTCCTTTGATACGGTATCGCGTTTCAATGAAATATAGGTCGCGACCAAATAAACGCAGGCGTACCGTGTGTCCTAAGAGCGGGCTTTGAACGCATCCAGCTGTTCGCTCATCGCTTTTGTCGTATTGTAAACGGTTTGTGGTGTGTAGTGATGGCCGTACATCTTCTCGATCAGATCCGAAATCTCGGACATTGTGACACCTTTTTGGAACATGTGGATGACGAAAGACTCCAGCGTATCGTTTGAGCGCTTATACAGAGCGACTGTCTGTTGGGGGAATTCGCCATTGCGGTCCCGTGGCATCGAAAGTTCCAAATCTCCAAACTCCGTATGGAGTTTCCGCTTGTAGGCACCGTTCCGTGAATTGCCCGAATTGAAACCGATGCGGTCATGTTTTTCATAATCCAGGAAAGTCGTGAGTTCCGTTTTAGGAGCATATTGACCGCCGACTCCAGGTGGATGCGAAAAACTTCGGAGATGTCTTCTTTTTTTACTAGAGCTTGCATAATATCTGTTGTAACATGAGTCATAGGGAAGACCTCTATTCTGTGAATTGGTTGTGGCGACTTAATTCTACAAGAAAAGGTCTTCCTTTTTTTATTTATCCTTTTACCAAAAATATTATACGCTCTCTATTTATATTTTCTATATGATTGACTTAACATGTTAGTCTACATTTAGAAAGAAAGTATTATTTTGAATGTATAATTCGAAAAATAAAAAAGCGTAATAAACTCATTACGCTTTAACATAGGTTTTATCCTGCTGTATTAAATTGGATTCATCAACAAAATGCTCTCTAAACTGTTCATATAAGGAATTAGACAAATGCCAAAATAAAACAGGAGGAATAGCATTTCCTATTTGTCTATAAGCATCTGCTTCAGAACCCACAAATTCAAAATCGTCTGGAAAAGATTGAATTCTTGCTGCTTCTCTGGGTGTAAACCTACGATATTTTTCGTTTTCAACATCTACAAGTAAAACTGGATCTCTAGAATTGAGACTTACTTTTGCCAAATGGCTTGTAATCGTGAGACAAGGAGCTTCTAAATCTTGCCATAGACCTCTTTTCATATTAGTTTTAGCATTTTTCATACCTTGAACCGCTTTTTCTGAAAAATAATATTTTTCATTTTCCGGTATTAAACTATCGATAACTTTTTTTAGAGGTACCCAAGATAACTTTCCATCTTCCCCATTTATAGAGTGAGTTTCTTTTGGAAACTCAAATCTTTTCCCCAAATCTTTTCGCACCCCTACAATAAATACTCTTTCCCTTCTTTGAGGAATACCAAAATTAGCCGAGTTAATGAGATTTGAGTTTAAAGTATAGCCTGCCTTTTCAAATTCTTCACAAACCCTTTTAAAAATAACACCCTTTTTAAGTGTCATAAATCCTTTAACATTTTCTACTATAAAAAACTTTGGTTTATGCTTAATTAACACTCTAATCATTTCTTTATACAGATTAGCTCTATCATCGAAAGGATCTTTACTTGGATTGACTGTACTAAAAGACTGGCAAGGAAAACCTCCTATCATTAAATCATGTTGAGGGATCTCTCCTTCCTTAATGTCTATTATATCTGCACATCTTACTTCATGTTCTTTTTTACTTAGATTTTCACAATAAGTATTTAAAGCTTTTCTATCTATATCATTAGCGAATATAATTTTATACGGTAAAGGTGGATACTGTTTTTTTATGTACTCAAACCCTCCGACCAGTCCTAAATCAGCCCCGCCACACCCGGAAAACAAAGAAACTACTTTAATCATATTTAAATTCACCTCTCTCTTATATTTCATCAACCATATTCAAATAGCGCTTTAACTCCTTGGCTAAAACTTCTCCTAAAATAGGAGGGACAGCATTCCCTACCTGCTTTAACTGACTAGTTTTACCTCCATAAAATTTGAAGGTATCTGGGAAAGATTGTATTCTAGCAGACTCTCTCACAGTAGGTACACGATTAGCTAAATAGTGAAAATGATGATTATGACCTGTATCAATAGTAAAACATGGTGTTTTGCTATTCATTCTTGTCCATGCAATATTAACTTTTCTTGTTGAATGCAAATTTTCTGGAAGATTCTTGTAATTCCCTCCATCTGGAACTTGAGCAATAATATCAATAGTTTGCTGCTTATGTTGCGTAGCAATGTGATTAAAAATATAAGAGCTATTTTTTCGCATCTCTTTTTGGTAACTATTCTGTGGTTCTATTAAATAAGAAGTTTGATTACTTCCAATTTCATTTTCAAGTAAGGGTAAGTCATCTATCGCTTCTTTCGAAGTTACCTTATTCAATAACCCTTCACTGCCGTGACTTGGCTCAGGAAATTTAAAGTGATCAAATGGAAAATGCAACAAATCTTTTTTAATACCTACAAAAAAAACTCTTTTTCTATTTTGTGGTACTCCAAAATCCGAAGCATTTAAGATTTGGTATGAGACATTATAACCAATATCTTCGAAATTTTTAATTATTTCTTTCTTTGCATTTCCTTTAAACAGTTTTACTAATCCAGGAACGTTTTCCAAAACAAAAGCTTTTGGCTTTATTTCATCTACTACTCTTACAAACGCTTTATATAATTGGTTTCTAGGATCATTTTCATCTCTAAAACCTGACAACGAAAACCCTTGACATGGCGGACCACCAATAATCACATCGATTTCCTCAAATGGGTTAACTTCTTTTAAAAGTTCAGCTGTAGTCATTTGAGATAAATCTCCTTCTATAATATCTGCACCATAATGATTTTCTTTAAAAGTCACTAAGGCATCCGCCCAAATATCAACGCCTAATAGCACATTAAATCCTGCTCTTTCAAATCCGTAAGAAAACCCCCCACACCCACAAAACAAGTCAATAACATTATATTTTTTTCTCATTATAAACAACCCTCTAATCTTCATTCTCAAACAAACAGATGTTCTAAAATTAATAATAAGGAAAAACCTACTGCTTATCAAGTAACTACATTTGGAAGCAGCCATTATGCTATTATAACTTAAATATACTAACTTTAGAGTTATATTGTTTAATTTAATAAAAATCTATTTTTTCAACAATTTAAAATTACGTTTTCTTCTTATTCAAAATATGGAGCATCCCCTTGAGTCTAGAAAGTCATTTAATAATTTAAATTGTCAATTCAAGTCGAACGCGGCAAGAAATTCATGAACACCTCAAATGGCGTGTTGGAATTCAGTACTTTCCGTGGGACCTGCTTGAACAGAAAGAGAAAGTACCTGATCTCCCTCTGATTCATACGTTTGAAATCAGTTCTTTTTGGAAAGATGCACCGAATACGACCGTTGCAGTTTTCATTTGTTCCGGGCTGGTCAGGAACACCCGGATGCGAGAAATAAAACGGTATCTCCAAAGCTTCCTCCACTTCATCACATGAACAATTGCTTGTGCTGTTTCACTCGCCGTCTCGTAGCGAGCTTGTATTTAATTTTGAACCGGCGGGTTCATTCTGTTAGCGTCAGGATCTGGCTCTTGTTGTGTGACTTACCGAGGACCGTATCGACTTTCAAATGCCTACTTGGCTTCTAGGTGCGTGCGTGCATGCATGGATCTTTTTCAGTTGGGGTCATCTTGTCTCGTGTTTCCGTCTCGTGGTTCTTCAAATTTCGCCCTAGACGAATCAAGAGCTTCTGAGACATTTTGAACAGACCGAGTGCCGCGTATCGGTAGATACTCGAAACACTAATAGCGAAAAGCTTCTTATGTGTTTTCCAATACCGGTCGACAATACTTTCGGGCGACTAGCCGAGCTTTAGTTTGAACAAAATGTAGTCGACGTCTTGATGATCGATCAACCGCCTACAGCCGCAGTTGTCCCATTTGGTATTGTAATCGGACTGCGCCAAAAGGCATTTTATGGTTACCATCATTGCAGCTCATAATGAATAGTACTCTTGCTTCACTTCAACTGCACAGCGACGTAGAACTACGATTTACTTTCCAGACCATACCTCTCGATTAACACGCGTTCCCATGATAAGAGATGGGCATAACTTATTTGGGGACACTCTTTAGTTGATTCGGGTTAACTACTATGTAGCCACTTGAGCTATTTTTTGCCGTTCACCTTAATATGATAATCTACAATTAAAAAGACCTGTCCATCTACAGAAACAAATCTGCGGATGGACAGGCCTTTTATACTTCTTCAATAAATTTTTTATAATATTTTAGCGCATTGCTGTACATTCGGTTTCCGCGGATATCTTTTTCTTCAAATTCTGGCAAAGAAAAGTATCTTATTTTTAAAGCTTCAATTAAATTGGGATCATTAATGTTATACAAACTATCAATCGGAAAGTTATTTTTTTTCATTTCCTTTGAAATAGTATTAATCGCTCCAGCATATTTTTTTACAGTACTATTCGACAAACTTGTGCAGCTTTCTAACCAAAACATAAAGTTCTCTTTTTCCATACTAATACCCCACCTTAGAATTCGATTAACAATATTAGTTTTATATTTCTGAATATAAAACTAATATTGTTTTACTAAACAATGAAGTTTCTGGTATATTTCTTGCCAAGTTCCATCTAAATCCAAGGACATTATTTCTACGGTCATCCGCTCATTCCACTTATATTTTTCATTTACACCAGTCCCGTTTAACGGATAAATTAAAATGCCTCTCAAATCCATCTCCTGCGGTTGATGCATCAGGTACGTAAATAGTTGATACATATGATTACTACGAAATGATGACTTTTCGTGATGAACTTGAAAAATATCTTTATAAAATTTAGCATCGATAATGATTTTCTCAGGTTTTTTCCGATGAATTAATGACACATCGGTCCTCATGCCCGGCAAATAGGTTTTATCCCCTTCTAGCTTCCATTGCATCCCTTCAACCTTCACTTGATAATCTTGCTGTTCCAATTTATAAAAATTGAACAAGAATTTTTCAAATAGACTATTTAATGCTCGATCATCCAATTCAGCCGAAAAGAGGCTCCAGTTGCCGTTTTTATGGGACAATAACGTCATTTCATGCAAGAGACGTGCAATTTGTAAAACCCGTTTATAGTGCATGTTATGACGACCAAAATGAATTTTGGCAAAAGAAGCTTTTGTTAAAGGCGGCGCATTTACTTCTGACATGAGCTCCATATGGTTAAAGCTTCGACTTTTGGTGTCTTTTTTGACGTAGCGGTTTACTGTAATCGCGCGCAACGTCGATTTAATCAATTGGTTCAACAGAATATTCGCTGTGTATTCATCCTTTTCACATACGACTAGCGGCTTTTTCGCGATGATATAAGGAATTGACTCTTCCATAATCATTCGACCAGCTAAACGATTTGTTGGTTCTGTTTGAGATACATAGTCTTTTACCAAGCCTCTGCGATTTACAAGTTCAACTTCCTTTAAGAATTGCTTGCAGATAAAGTCATAAGTAATTATGTCTTCATCAACGCCGTTCAAGCTATTCACCAATTCAGGCATATTATCGGCGTAGCTCAAGAGAACAAAGAGATTACGAATTGGCACTTTAAATAATTCGCTCATATTAAAGTTCCTCAACCATTTTTTCAACAGTCTCAGGGCGATTGAAATAATATTCTTCTAAAAGTGGAACGATTTCAAAGGTCATGATGCCTTCAAACCAACTTTTTTCCTCCATGCCTTCCGGCTTTGAAGAAAAGAACGAATGGCCAATTGCATAACCACTACCAAGCTGATAATCATTGATAATTTCATGGTTTAATTGGTTTACAGCTTTTTGAATTTTAGCTGTCATTTCACTTGAAACATTAGAAGTAATTAGAGTCTGACGCCATTTTTCATTAAATGCTGGACTCAATGCGACAAAAGCAAAACGGCGGCGCAATGCCACTTCTAATTGAGCCAACGAGCGATCCGCCGTATTCATCGTGCCGATTAAATGCAGGTTAGTCGGAACAGTGAATTTTTCTTTTGAATAGCCCATAGTAACAAACTCGTCTCGCTTATCTCGTTCGATCAACATAAAAAGCTCCCCGAATATTTTCGACAGGTTGCCTCGATTGATTTCATCGATGATAAAGAAATAATCTTCTTCAGGATTATGAAGTGCACGCTCGCAAAAATCATAAAAGATTCCGAACTGCAAAGAGAAGCCGTTTTCTTTTGGACGGAATCCCATAACAAAATCTTCATAAGAATAATTTTGATGGAATTGTACCATTTCTACTCTGCTTTCATCTTTTGAACCCATTAGTGAATAAGCCAATCTCTTTGAAACGAAAGTTTTTCCTACGCCTGGTGGCCCTTGCAAAATAATGTTCTTTTTGTATTTTAAGAGGCTAGCTATATTTTCATACGCTTTTTCATCGATAAATACTTCAGATAAAAAATCCTCTTTTGAATAAGCTTCATACTTAAAGGTTTTGGGGTCATTGTAACTTTCTGCAAGTGCTTCTTTTAAATTCGGCTTTAAACGCCACAAGAAATGATTATTCTCTTCAACCTCACCTTCAAATAATACACACCAATGACAAATGCTGCCGTCATCTCGTTTCACATCTTCAATACCAGTTTCTTGTTGGATGCGCCTTGCCAAACTAACGACAGGAGCATTAAAAGAAGACCGCCCTTTACCAAGTGCTTCAGCTAATTGAGTTGCTGTAGCTTGTCCGCCCATTTCGTACATTTTGTATAAATACACTAAGTCCTTTTCGGTGAACACAGCGTTATTCGCGATCAGTTCTACCCATTTTTCCGTGCTGATTTCCTTAAGATATGGAATCGTAGGTTCTATCACTATATTTATTGCATCAAATTCGCCAATCACTTCGACGATTTTCTGATGAAAATCTTCATATGAAAATATTTCACTACTATCAACGTGCGCTACGCTTCTTTGGCCATTTTGCGGATGCTGATCACCAAAATGGAGACCGTATTCAATTCCTTTTGGATCAACGCCAACAAATAATTGTGGTGCTGGGCGATGGCTCGGGTATTCGGTTTCATATACCGCTAGCCAACATCTTGAAGTGCCAAATTGGTTGTTCCAGCTAAATCCATTTAATACTCGATCTTCGACAAATTTCCGTCCTTGTAATTCGTCAAATTGGCGGAGCGAACGATGAATTTTAACTAATTCTTCCTGAACTTTTTTCTTTTTATCAAAATAATAAAGCTGGAATAGAATTGAAAAATTACTCCACGAATTCAAGATGTTCGTATCGTATTTAACTCGAATTTCTTCTTTAATCGCTTCCATATCTTTAATAGAGGCTGTCCCGTTTTCAAGAATTTTTTCAACTAGCTTATGTCTGATGAGATTGATTTTTTCATTGTTTCTGTATTGATCACTTAATTTTTCCAAAATCGCAGGATCCATGTCTTCAATTGCTTTTAGCATTAACTCTTGATCGTCTTCGAACTCTCCTAAAACACGTGAAAGTTCAAATAAGTAATCCACTGCACTTTCTACCATGATTTGATCATACGTTGTGCTGCAATAGAAAAAATCTTGGATATCAAGTACGCTCAGCGAAGGGGTCTGTGTCTTAAAATGCTCCAGAACTGTTTGGCAGATAAAGTTATACATCTCATAATTTTGTCCGACTGATCCTAACTTCAATTCAATTTCGTAATCTTTTTTTAGTTTCGTGAAAATTTCTTGTTTATAAATTGGGTATTTCGCGTGATTTTTAGCCGCTAACAAATAACCGAACAATGGAGCTCCTAGCGAAATTTCCGGATTAAACGTTTTAGCTTGCTCCCGGAAATGATCAATTCGCTCGCCCGTAGGATCAGTAGAATTATATAAATTATGCAGCAACATCGAAACTTCTCTTGGATTCGCTTCTGCATACTTAACCAAATCATCTGTATTGCTCCAATGGACAAAACTGCCGACACTTGGATTTTCTTTTTGAATTTTCTTAGCAATATCGACAATGTTCCATTCATTAATTTCTTGTCCCATTAAAAATTCATTTAATCGGGACAGGATTTCTAATTTATAAGCTTCATCATAAATTTCATTTTCTTTGAATTTTAAGTAACGTTTAAAAGAAATAGCCAAATAAGGGCTGTTAACTAATTGCTTTCTTATCCCGGAATATACTTTATTTAATGGATCCTTTTTTACTCTTTTCAAGTCTTCAACAAAATAGATTTCTGCTGCTTCTTTTAGCGTGGGTCGTAACGTCCACATTAAGCGATTTTTATTTGTCTGCCACTCTCCTAAAAAAGGAATATGCCAAGTGCGATAGCTTCCATCTTCTTTTTTTGGAAAATTGGTTCCTGGCATTTGTTGTACGATTTTTGTACCTAGCTGGTCTATTTGTTGATTTATCGCGTTTCTACCTTGCAAACCAAGTTTCTGGGCGATTGCTGTGGCATATGAACTTCCTTCAGAATTCAATATTTCTAAAACTATTCGTTTATCTTTTTCATCAAACACTATATTGCTCTGAAGCATTTCTAACCATTGCTCACTTGTCACATCGAGAGGTGTATCGTAAATATTTTCATTAGACATATTAATCTCCCTTTCGTGAAACTCTAATTTTCATAACACTCCAAAACATATCTGCATAATCTTGCTTTATATAATAATCGATTTAAAATACTATTTAAGTATAAACGTATAAAGCCAATAATAATTAACAAATCAAAATATTCCCAAATGAATTGTATAAATACCTTTTCTATCTAATATTTCACCTATGCAAGAAGTATTTTCACATCTTATACAGACCATTACATTCCCTTATAATTTCTATTATTTTTTACTCAAGACACTGAAATAAATCTTTGACTAACTACATAACTTTACTATATATTTTACAAATAAAGGAATCTGAAAACGGATTCTACTTTGTTACGGAGGTTCATATGAAAACTCATTATTATCTAGGATGGTTCAACACCTTCTTTCCGGAGAATCTGGAAAAAATGCTGCAAAAAGATTTAACGGACCGAAAATCGCTCGTTCTCATCAGCACGAATCCAGCGTTATCTGAAGATGATGGCGCCACCGAGCGCTCATGGCTTAAGCATGCCGACATTAAATTCGATGAAACACACGTCATCAATTACCGCGTACCAAAGGAAGATGCCCAGACGTTAATCGAAAACGCGTCCGTTATTTTCTTATTGGGCGGCGATACAATCAAACAAAATGCTTTTTTGAAGGAATATGCCTTGGCGGATGCGATCAAGAGAAGCAGCGCGGTTGTTATAGGGGCAAGCGCCGGTGCGATTAATATGTCGGCGAAATGGGTGTGTTCGAAAAACTTCGGCTATGCCGTCGAAACGAGTGCTGTTTATGAGGGCATCGGCCTGAACGATTTTTCTGTGCTGTCGCATTTTGACCTTGAAAACAATCTTGCGCAGGTTCAAGATGAACTGTCTGCGTTGGCGGAAGAAATGCATGTCTACGCGTCGAACAAAGATTGCGCGTTGCGTGTACAAGGAGATAAGATCGACATTTTAGGCGATGTGTATTTCGTTTCGCCGACAGGCATTCAAAAATTGGCCGAGACATTTTAAACTCATCGCTGCTCATAAGAAAAGACCCGCCATCTACAGATTCAAACCTGCAGATGGTCGGGTCTTTTAATTTTATATATTTTTTTATTCCTGCGGTGCTCTTTTTCCTTCGCGCTTGAATACGCGTGTTGCTTCCACCGCTTTTTGCCAACCTTCATAAAGCTCTTCGCTTTGTTCCGGTGACATTTTTGGATCGAAGTTTTGGTCGATTTGCAGAAGCTGGGCGATTTGTTCTTTGCTGTCCCAGAAGCCGACTGCGAGTCCTGCCAAATACGCCGCACCCAATGCCGTTGTTTCCAAAATGACTGGGCGTTCGACTGGCACGTTCAGCAAGTCGCTTTGGAACTGCATGAGGAAGTTATTGGATACTACACCGCCGTCAACGCGTAAGGTTTTCAGCTCAATGCCGGAATCTTTCGTCATCACATCAACGACATCTTTCGTTTGGTAGGCAAGGGATTCCAGCGTCGCGCGAATAAAATGCGCTTTTGTCGTGCCGCGTGTCAAGCCGAATACCGCTCCGCGTGCATCTGTGTCCCAATACGGTGTGCCGAGTCCTACAAATGCCGGTACCATGTAGACGCCGTCTGTCGATTCGAGTGAAGTGGCGTAGCTTTCCGTGTCGGCTGCTGTTTCGACAAGTTTCAAGCCGTCACGCAGCCATTGAATGGCGGAACCGGCAACGAAAATACTGCCTTCTAGCGCATATTCCACTTTGCCGTCGACGCCCCATGCAAGTGTCGTCAACAAGCCGTGCTCAGACTGGATGCCTTCTTCGCCAGTGTTCATCAACATGAAGCAACCTGTGCCGTATGTGTTTTTCGCCATCCCTTTTTCGAAGCAGGCTTGGCCGAACAACGCTGCTTGTTGATCTCCCGCCATGCCGGCAATCGGCACTTCGTGGCCGAAGAAATGATAGCTAACGGTATTGCCGTATACTTCTGACGATTGGCGCACTTCCGGCAGCATGCTTTTCGGCACCGTCAGAATGTCCAATAATTCCTGATCCCATTCCAGGTCGTAAATATTGTACATGAGCGTGCGTGACGCGTTGCTGTAATCGGTAACGTGCTTTTCGCCGCCTGATAAGCGGTAGACAAGCCATGTGTCGATCGTGCCGAACATCAAATCGCCATTGTCCGCTTTTTCGCGTGCGCCTTCGACGTTGTCCAAGATCCATTTCACTTTTGTGCCGGAGAAATAGGCATCGACTAACAATCCGGTTTTCTTGCGGAACGTGTCTTCGTGTCCTTGTTCTTTCAACTCTTTGCAGATGTCATCCGTTTGGCGCGACTGCCAAACGATCGCTTTATGGATTGGCTTGCCTGTGTTGCGGTCCCACACAACCGTCGTTTCGCGTTGGTTGGTGATGCCGATGCCGGCAATTTGACTCGGGCTGATGTCCGACTTGCGGATAACTCCCGCCATACACGCTAATACAGAAGTCCAGATTTCATTGGCATCGTGCTCTACCCAGCCCGGTTTCGGGAAAAATTGCTCGAATTCCTGTTGGGCCGTTTCCACGATTTCCCCTTTGTGGTTGAATAACACCGCGCGTGAACTTGTTGTTCCTTGGTCGATTGCTAAAATATAATCTTTTGTCATATTTAGTTTCCTCCTCAAGTGGGTTTATGCCATTCGCATTTGTTGGGTTATTTGTCGTCGACTACTGTATCTTCGATTTCGTTTGCTACGGTGTAATCTTTTTTCAGTTCCGCGTTCGCGGCGCCGACTAAGATCAACACCATTACTGCACTCATTCCCCAAAACAAGATCGAGTAATCTCCTGTGAATAGGGCTTTGTAGAAAACCGCTCCGTAAATACCGCCGAAAATCGGTCCGACGATCGGCACCCATGAATAGCTCCAATCGGAAGTTCCTTTGCCAGGGATCGGCAATAACGCATGGGCAATACGAGGGCCAAGGTCACGCGCCGGGTTGATGGCGTAACCGGTTGTGCCGCCAAGCGACATCCCGATCGCAATGATCAACGCCCCGACGATCAACGGATTCAAGCCTTCAGTAAAGTCGTTTGCTCCGATGAACAATAAGCCCATCAATAAGACCGCTGTACCAAGAATTTCACTTACCAAGTTTGAGAATGGGCTGCGTACTGCAGGCCCTGTCGAGAAGACGGCAAGTTTTGCGCCTTGGTCTTCCGTTCTTCTCCAATGCGGCAAATAATTCAAAAAGACAATTACTGCTCCGATACTGCCGCCTAGTACTTGGGCCAATACGTACATCGGTACTTTGTCCCAAGGGAATTCCCCGACTGATGCAAGTCCGAGCGTTACCGCTGGATTGATATGGGCTCCAGATACACTGCCGACTGCGTAAACGGCCATTGCAACGGCAAGACCCCACGCGATCGTGATGACGATCCAGCCACTGCCTTCCGCCTTCGAATCTTTCAACACGACTCCGGCAACAACGCCGCCCCCGAAAATGATCAGGATCATCGTGCCAATTACTTCTGCTATGAATTCCGACATCGTTCAACACTCCTTTTATTGGTAAAATTAAAAACTGTGTTCTTTGCAGCGAAAAAAAATTCGCACAACTAATGAAAGCCCTCTTCAATAGAAGTCCTCATTGTTGTGCGAATCTCTCATTCTCCGACACAGCTCTTAACTTGTTACTTTTAAGTTAAACGTTAAAGAAAGCGCTGTCAAGTTTTTATCTGAATATTTGATTAAAAAAAGCAACCGAATTGAATTCGGCTGCTTGTGATTTTTGCAGTTTATCCTTGCTGCACCGGATGCGTCGCTTCGTACAGCAATTGATCTAATTCATTTGTATACGTTTGAATTTGTTCTGGCGTCCACTTGAACGTTTTCGCCATGTGCGCGATGACGCTGTCTTTGAACGTGTGGACGAACTTGATGTCGAACAATAACGCGCCGGTGCGACGGACAAAGAAGTCGACTGGTTTGTACGCCGATTCCGACTCGATCGCGTAGCGCAGCATCGCGAACACGAGCGGATCCAGTCCCGCCTCTTCGGCTTCTTTTTGTCTGTCGACAAACATGTCAAGCACGTGGTCGACATTCGAGCCGTAGCGGCCTGTCAGCATCTGAGCCGTTGCCTTGTTCAAGCCAAGCTCTCTCGCTTGCTGTTCACGGCCGGCGCGGAATGCTTTAAAGCCTTCCGATCCGCCTACGTCGCCGCCGGAAATCGCCAAATGCTTCGTCGATTTTTTCGGGAAGCGCATGCCTTCTTCTTCCTTCAATTGCTCGGCCACAAGGTGAACGATGCTTTCGCCCATTTTGCGGTAGCCGGTCAGTTTGCCGCCTGCAATGGAGATCAATCCGGATTCCGAGATGAAGATTTCGTCTTTGCGCGAGATTTCAGAAGGATCTTTGCCTTCCTCGGAGATAAGCGGACGCAAGCCGGCCCAGCTCGATTCGATGTCTTCTTTTTTGATGCCCACTTCTGGGAACATGAAATCGACGGCGCGCAGCACGTAATCGCGGTCAGCTTCCGTCATCGTCGGATGGGCAATGTCCGCTTTGTATACCGTATCTGTCGTACCGACGTACACTTTGCCTTCACGCGGAATCGCAAATGCCATGCGGCCATCTGGCATGTCAAAGTACACAGCTTGCTTCATCGGGAACCGCTCGCCGTCGAATACGAGGTGGACGCCTTTTGTCAGCTGCAAAGTTTTGCCTTTTTTCGAATGGTCTTTTTCGCGTAATGTATCGACCCACGGTCCAGCGGCATTGACGATTTTTTTCGCGTACAATTCAAACGTTTCGCCATTTGTCTGGTCTTCCACGAGAACGCCGATCGCTTTTGTGCCGTCGTAGATAAAATCGACAACTTTCACGTAATTTAACGCAAGCGCGCCTTTTTCAACTGCTTTTTTCATGACTTCGAGCGTCAGACGCGCGTCGTCCGTTTTGTATTCGACGTAATAGCCGCCGCCTTTTAAGCCTTCTTTTTTCAATAACGGCTCGCGCTCCAAGGTTTCTTCGCGGCTCAACATTTTACGGCGTTCCGAGCGTTTTACGCCTGCTAGAAAATCGTAGACGCGCAAGCCGATGCTCGTGCTGAACGGACCGAACGTGCCGCCTTTGTAAAACGGCAACAACATCCATTCCGGCGTCGTGACGTGTGGCCCGTTTTCGTAAACGATTTCGCGTTCTTTACCGACTTCTGCGACCATTTTCACTTCAAATTGCTTCAAGTAACGCAAGCCGCCGTGCACCAATTTTGTCGAGCGGCTGCTTGTGCCGGCTGCGAAATCCTGCATTTCGAGCACCGCCGTTTTGACACCGCGGTTGCTGGCATCAAGTGCAATCCCAGCACCGGTAATTCCGCCTCCGATAACCAATAAATCCAGCGGTGCATACTTCATCGCACCAATCATTTCACTGCGTTTCAAACTTGAAAATTCCATCAATAACCCTCTCCTCTTCCACAAAGTAAAATCACGTATACTTCTCTATACCCAATATTCACAGAAAAAAAGAGAGACCACTGCACAGTTGCAGAATTTCTTCTGCAAAACTGGCGTGATCTCTCAAAGTCTCCGGCCTGAAATATTAACTTTTGGGTACATATTCATTTCCTACTGCTTTTATCCTAGCACTTGCGATGATTTTTGTCTGCTAATTTGCTTATTATTATAAATTCCATAGCTCGGATTGTGAAGTCGATACGGCTTTTGCCCCGCCCCCGTACGCCAGTTGGA
This sequence comes from Planococcus sp. (in: firmicutes), assembly GCA_041553775.1. Lineage (GTDB taxonomy): Bacteria > Bacillota > Bacilli > Bacillales_A > Planococcaceae > Planococcus. The sequence continues at coordinate 32,330 of JBFEIJ010000010.1, read as the reverse complement.
TGTCTTCCGCTGTGCGAATCAGTCCGCCGGCAATAATTGGGATGCCGGTTTTTACATGGACTTCTTCAATAATTGATGGAATGATGCCGGGCAAAATTTCAATATAATCCGGTTTAACCTGGTTGATCAGCTTGATGTTGTTTTCGAGCGCTTGGCTGTCCAATAAAAACAGCCGCTGAATGGTCAGCAACTTGTTTTTCTTCGCCAGCGTAATGACATTGCTGCGCGTCGAAATGATGCCGTCGGGTTTGATTTCCCTGATCAGAAATTCGAAGCCGTATGAATCAGTCTTCAACCCCTGGATCAAATCAGCGTGGAGAATGATTTTTTTATCCGCTTGTTTAGCAGCGCGTACTAACGCCTGCAATTGAGACAAACGCACTTCTAGAAAAATGATGTATTTATGAGGGCTTTTCAACAGCCGCTCAAAGTCCTTCATATTGCGCAACACCGGTAATACGCCTTGCAGCTCCGACATTTTGGTTTCCCCCTTCGGCATTCGTACATTGCTAGATCGGTTTTATTCGCAGCGTATTTTATAAATATTTGCGGTAATTCCCGCGCAAAAACACGCTGTCGATTTGGCTTGAATAGACTTCGGTGTTCAAAATGCGTTTGCTGATCAACCGGTTCGCGATGATTTCCGTTTCCCGGAAATCCAAATTCACCGCATCGGCGATTTTTTGCGTTTCAACGATTGTCAGCTCGTCCTTCGCCCCTTTAGCGTTGCGGCTTTCCGCTACGACAAATTTCAAAATTTGCGCTTCTTGTTCCGTTATTTTCCCGGCGGCTACGAAGTTCTCGATAAAATCACGCTCGTTGACGATGTCTTTCAATACTTTCGCGGCTTTGAATTGCGGCGCTTTGGACGCAGCGATGGTGATTTCTTCGCCCATTTGCGGATTGCGGCCTTTGCGCTCGCTTTTTGTCGTGACTTGGAACGCGCCGAAGTCGTTGATTTTCACTTCTTCGTTTTGCGCTAATGCCTGTGTGATCGCGGACACGATTTCGTTCAAGGCTTTTGCAGATTGGTCTTTCGGCAATTGCGTTTTATGGGATATGGCTTGGATCAGTTCTCTTTTGTTCATGGGTGTTTCCTCCAATGCGAATGGCGTGGCCATTGTTATTCTTGTTTTATTATACCGTTTTCACTTACATTTTATTTTCTTATTTTGACAACCTGCTCTGTGCTGAGTTTGCCGTCGTGTAAATTAGTCTTTTGCTCGTGTATTTACGATTTGTTTCACAAATTTTGTCCACATAAAAAGGCTTACCGATTTTCGGAAAGCCTTTCCTGACGTTTATTTTTGAAGACGCGTTACGAATTTTTCAAGATGTTCCAATGTGTTGATGTTGCGGTTGCAAACCGCGTTGTCTTGGCAAATGTAATTGCCTCGTTTGACGAATTGGTCGGCGCTCGATCCTTTTGTACGCGCGGTGAACAAGCCGACTTCGCTATGGCGATTGCAAATTGTGCAGACGCCTTTTTTGAAGCTATGCGAGAACGTACCAAAGACACCTTCGAAATGTCCGTTTTGTTGAGTGACGAGGTACATCACGTTCGAGCTATCCGTCCACGCCAAATACGACATTTTACTTAAATCGACCGTGTCGGGTTTCGGCCCCTTGAATTTTTTCGCTTTCGGGAACAGCTTGGCAAGCGTCTGCGTGGGAATGGCGGGAAACGACACGATGTACGGTTCGAGCTCTTTTAGAAACGTTTCCGCGTCCGCTGCATCTTTTACTGCAGACAATGGGTTCAACAGCTTTTTCTGTTCTTCGGTCATTTCCGGAAACAGCTTGAACACTTTATCATGCGCCAAATGCCGCAGCACATTCAGCACTTCGGCGTCGTTGCTCGTTGCCTGTCCTGCGACGAGGATCACGGTTTGGTCTTTGATGAAATTGAATTGATCGTTGCGAATAAATGCTTCTGGCGGATTCGACGCGCCGCCGGTTTTATTGGTTGTTTCTTTGGCATGTATCATAAAATCCACTCCTTATCGGTTGGATGATTGTTTAAGGAATTCTTCTTTCATTTATCATACTTGAATTGACTGATAATTTCCATTTGCGCAGATTTACTTTTTTCTGGAAAATGGTTGTCATCCAGTAATTTACAAGGGATAATAACAGGAGGAATGACCTACATGAAGGAGAGATTTGATGAAACAAGTAGCTTTAGCCGCTTTGATCAGTATTGCCGTTTTGGCTTTGCTTGCGATTGGCGGATTCTTCGCGATTCAAAACAGTTCTTCTGAAAAAGAGGAAGCGCCAAGCTCTACAAGTCCATCTTCAAAAGAGCAGTCGACTAGCCAAGCTCCGGCACAGGAAGAATTCGCTGGCAGTTTGAGTGCGCCTGCTACACTTTCTGATGGAATGGGCGAAGTCTCGGTGCAATTATACATTCACGAAATGACACACAACAAAATTTACGCCGATGTGAAATACGGTTCCCGCCCGATAACGGCTGAAGGCATCGCCACTCTTAAAGAGATTGTGCAAAAAAACGATTATCAAGATGAAAAGTTCTATTTGGAGACGTTGAATGCTTGGGAAGAAGGCAATTTTTCGAATGCCGTCAACGTCCATAACACCATTTGGACGTGGCATGGCGGCACAATTGGTAAAGCGCAGCGAATGATGACAGAAGCTGAACAACAAGCTTATGCCCGGGAGTATCATTAATTGAAATTTGATGGAGGCATTTCCCGAGATGGGAAATGCTTTTTTTGATTGAATGGAATTTGCTGAATAAATTCATATACATGTGCTCGCGGATCGTTAATGCGCGATAAAAGCTCAGTATTGCATGATAATTCTTGGTTAATGCCTGTTAACTGAAAATGAATGCCTGTTAAAATCCGTTTAGTGCCTGTTAACGGTTGAGTGTGGAATTTATTGTAAAAAGTAATTCAAAAAGCCCGATTGGTATCAATCGGGCTATTCAAAAAATGTTCTTATCGTGTTAAGGGAGTGAGGTTTTGAAAACCGGACCATAACGAGCTTTGTTCGATTTGATGGGCCAGCGTGAGCAGGCGTGCTTCTTGTCCTTTGGACGCCATAAATTGCACGCCGATGGGCAAGCCGTTCTTTGCAATGTGAACAGGCACCGACATGGCCGGCTGGCCGGTCAAATTGGCGAGTTGTGTGTACGGTGTATACGTCAGGCTCGGCAAGAACATGTTGTAGATCAGTTCTTGCTGGGCTTGCATCGTTGGCGACTTCGCAAAACGCTCCAATAAATCTGAACGCGAGGCAGGCGAATGCGTCAATTCGCCGACTTTTGGTGCAGCGAATGCAGTCGCGGGTGTTAAATAAAAGTCATAGCGCTGATGAAGTGTCGCCATTTTCGCAGCGGCCGCATCCCACGAAGCGAGACTTGCCGAATAATCCGCAGCTGACACGCTCTTGCCGGCTTCGCTTAAGAGCCATGATTCGATTTCCATATCCGCTGCGGTCAATGAACGCCCCAGTGCGCGCCCCAAGTTGCGCGCGAGCAACGCCATTTCGCCGCTATTCATTAAATAATAATCTTGCATCAAGCGAATGCCATCAATGTCATTTGACGCTTCTTCCACTTCATGCCCTTCTTTTATTAGCCAATCAATCGTCTTTTTCAAAGCGTCTTTGGCGTCTTGCGAGACTTCCGTACCCACAGGAGATTCGGTGGCGACGGCAATGCGCAGCTTGCCTTTTGGCTGTTGCTTGATCGCATTTCGATATTGCCCGGGAAATAGCGGCGTCTGAAATGCCGCTTCAGGCTGAACCGTCTGTTGTACATCAAGCAACGCACAACTATCACGTACCGTGCGGGTTAATGCGAAATCGATTGATGCGCCTTGCCATTGTCTGCCGACGCCCGGACCAACCGGCGTGCGGCCCCGCGTCGGCTTTAAGCCGAACAAGCCTGTGAACGATGCCGGAATGCGGATCGATCCACCGCCGTCACTGGCGCCGGCCACAGGCACGATTCCTGATGCCACAGCTGTAGCTGCACCGCCGCTCGAGCCGCCCGGTGAATGATCCAGGTTCCACGGATTGCGCGCCGGGCCGTAGAGTTCCGATTCGCTAATATTCTTCAAGCCAAATTCCGGTGTATTCGTGTGGCCGATAAATGACAGCCCCGCGTCTTTCAACCGGGAAACAAAATGGGAATCGTGCTTTGCGACAGAACCGCTTAATAATTTCGAGCCGGCTGTCAGCGGTTCCCCTGTGAGCGATTGGGAAATGTTCTTCAACGCCATCGGCACTCCAGCAAAAAGTCCGTGTTGAGCCTTTTCCAAGTCGGCAATAGCCTGTTCTTTGCGCACCGACGTGAACGCGTTCAATTGCGGATTGACTTGTTCGAGGCGTTCAAAAGACAACGCGAGCAATTCCGCTGGCGTTACTTCTTTGTCGCGCACCAATTGCGCCATCGCCGTGCCATCCAATGTTACATACGTTTGTAAATCCATTCGTTCCTCCGTTCCGGCTCTATCAACCCTGTTTAAATTATGTACCTTCTAAAAAAAAGCATACCATTTTCAGATAGGAATAAAAAAAGCTTTCCATAAAGTATTGTTTACCTCAATAAGTCATTTTACTTTATTAGAATTGCTATTTACTTGCACTAAACAAAAAGAAAACTGTCTAAGTATTTGGAGAAGCGTTCGCTCGACTCCTGGTGGGGCAGCGTAGCGACGGGTTTGAGAGACCCCGCAGAGAAGGTTTGACCGAACTTTTGCTACGAAGCTAGCGCAGCGATGCAGGAGCACAAGGTTTTAAAGCGGGTGAGGAGGCTCGATTCCCGCCCCACGGAAAGCGAGCGATAAGCTTCGGAAAATACGGGTTTCTAAGGCTTCTTATAAGATTTAAAAAAAGCTTTCCGTCTATACGGAAAGCTCGACGTCACATATTTTATTATTCATCATCTGGGAGTTCCATGATTTTAATCGTCTTAAAGCCGAGAATCACTTTAAAATTCAAGCCCCAATTGACTGATATCATATCCAGTTCGGAGTCGGTGACTTTGAAATGCATGACGGTGTCATGATCCGTATCAATCACGATATAGGTGTTGTCGTTCGTAAACAGCGTGAACGATTTATGCGCGATCAATGTCCAACCGTGTTTCAGGCCGTGGCTTTTATTGCCCATGACGCTCCCCCCTTTTCTTGGATTATAGCCTAAAGCCATTGCTTTGCGGAAACTTTCGGATTTCCACGACTGTTAAAAACCTTTTCATCTCATTGTGATTCTTCTATAATGGGAGGAGTCTGAAAAAAGTAGGTTATTAAACATGGAACAAATTTTTTGGTTTATCTATGCAGCTTTCCTCGGCACCGCAACTGTCGGCTATATCTTTCACAGCGGGCCTTTGAATTTTCCCGTCAAGTTCGACTTGGCTGTATCCGTCATCACGTGGATCGGCTTGTTCGGCTTTGTTACACAAAATCAAATTTTCGATCCAATCGTTTGGAAAGTCGTCTTTTTCGGCGGCCTGACATGGGACATCATTTTTGCGTTCAAGTTGAAAAAGCAATTTGAACATGAGCGCGATGAAGTCGCCGGCACGGCGGGCACGTTCTTTGTGGTGTTATCGACTGTGTTGTTTTTAGGTCCCTTATATTACGGCTTGTTCCAATATGCATTTTAACAAAAAGGACTTTCCGCGCTGTGGAAAGTCCTTTTTTTGTTTGGCACAAAATTTTCTGTTTTATTTGAAAGAAAGATTTCCTTGGAATATGATGAAAGTATAACTAAGGGGGAATCTTCCATGAAACGGCTTTTCGTGTATGGGGTGTCGATCGTTTTTCTATTATTTTTGCTATCCGGCTGCAGCGAATCGCCTTTGCTCTCCGGCGATTATGTCCGCATGGAAGTGGTGAAAGGCGACACGCTGGTGTATGAAACCGACGAAGCTCCGGAAATTGAGAAAGCCGTTAAACGGATCAACGGTTCCCCGCGTGAGGAAACCCACACCTGGGAGCTTCCTGAGCCCATAGGCGCCGTCGCTCTTTATAGTGATACCGACAGTAAAGGCATTACGCTGCCATTATTCGAAGATGGTGTTTTGGTAAATGGCTATTTTGTAAAAGCCACATTCGATTTCTTTCCTAATTGAAACGGCTATTTTGCGTACAAAAACCACCGTTTTAGTTAACGGTGGTTTTTGAGTTAAATACCTTTTTCTTCGAAGCGCTTCAAGTCATCCCGGTGTCCCATGACGATCAATACATCGTTTTCTTGCACGGTGTCGATCGGCACCGGTGCGATATTGACAGCCTCGCCTTTTTTTATCGCCAATACAATGATTTTGTAACGGTCCCGTAAATTCAGGTCGCCCAATGTGCGATTTGAAATTTTTTCGGTTGCCGTCAGCTCTTGGATGCTGTAATCCTTCGACAAATCGATATAGTCGATGATTTTTTCCGAATCCATGTGATGCGCCACACGGACGCCCATTTCGTACTCAGGCTGTATGACCCGGTCAGCCCCGACTTTTTCCAAAATTTTTCGGTGCTGCAAGTCACGGGCTTTGACCCATACTTTTGAAACGCCGATTTCCTTCAGCATCAATGTGCACAGCACACTTGCCTGAAGGTCATCCCCGATGGCCACAATCGCGTTGTCGAAATTCCGCACACCGAGCGATTTCAATTCGTTCTCATCCGTTGCGTTGGCAATGACGGCATGAGAAGAATTGTCACGGTTCGCATCCACTCGCTCCACATTCGAATCGATTGCCAACACTTCATGGCCCATTTGATAAAGCTCTTGGCATACGCTGCTGCCAAAACGGCCAAGACCGATCACTACGACTTGTTTTTTCACTCGTATTCCTACTTTCTGCATTGCCTTGAATCATGTCTGATAGCTAAAATCTACTCCCGCCAGTCGGCGTTGTCAAATGCCATCACTCCGACTGGCTATTGCGGTAGACAAAAAAAGAAAGGATGCGGCGCGATTGTGCGCAGACATTCTCTCTTTATGTGAATCGTTTCATTTGAGTCGTTCGCTATTTACAGCAGGAAGATTTCTCGGTTCACTTTATTAAGTAATTTTAAAGCAGACGCCAACCGTTCTGCAAAATGTTCAGGCGATTCTTTGGATTTCATGTGCATACAAATGATTTCCGGGTTCCCATCCAACCATTGCGAGTAATCTGTCGGCAACGGCAGTGGATGCTCTTCCAATATTTTCAGAAAATGCGTGAATTCTTCTGGCAATAAATAGATCTCTGCTTTATTCGTTGCAGTTCCGTCTTCTCGCAATTTTTCGAACGAAATGTCCATGTCCAAATTGTATACAGCGCAATTATTGCTTGAGTGGATTTCCAGCGTCCGTTTTTTTCGGATCAAGCAAGCATCTCTGCTAACTTCAGGTACCGCTTCCAGCAATTGTCCTACTCTCTTCGCAATTTGTTCGATATTCTGCATCGTAATCCGTCCTTTCACTCGCATTGTTCTGAAAATCAGCAAGCTCACTCGGTAAAATGCATAAAAAAATGCCAAAAAGAATGTGTAGATTCTTTTTGGCGCTGTTTTTCGGCACTATTGTCCGCAACATTCAACCACATTTATATGCATTTACCTTCATCGTCAAGAAATGTATTTCAATAAACCCAGTTAGTTTGCTTCTATTCGAAGAATACACAATAACCAAAAAAATGTAAAGTATTTATACCTAGATAATTATACATTAATATATCATTTATTTGATATTTGCGTTTCTTTTTATTTTGGTATTTTACAGAATTTCAACATCCATTTCCACCCAACCGCGGACACCGTTAATGAACCAAATTCTGTCCCATTCCTCGAGAGAATTTTTATGAATCACGCGTTCTGCAATGGTCCCGTTATCCAGCAATTGCTGACGGAATGTGCCAGCAAGCAGCCCGCTTTCTACAGGCGGTGTGAAATATTGTCCGTCTTTTTCGACAACCAGATTGCCGATGGTGAATTCCGTGAGCTCCCCGAGTTTATTCCATAAAAGAGCTGTGAACGCCGATCCCGCATCCTGTTGCGCTCGATCGTACACTTTGCGGTGCGTCGTTTTGTGGAACAAGAACGGATTGGACGAATCGACCGGTTCTTTAGCAAGCACTGCTTTCATGCGATTGATCATCGGTTTTGTCGCCTCGGCCTGGGCAAGTATTTTGCCAGTTCGGTCAACAAGCAGTCGGACTTTATAAAGGCCCTGCGGATGAGCTTCCGCGCATGCTGTTAGCCGCTCTTGGACGCTTTTAAGGTCCAGTGGAAAATTAAAATAACGTGCGGATTCTATTAGCCGCTTCAAGTGATACGGCAGCAATGGAAACTCACCATCTTCAAGCTTGAGCGATTCCAGCAAACTGAATTCCGGACGCTCGGCCGTCAACACTTTCGCTTTGGCGTACAATTCGTCGAACTCGCCTTGAGACGTCGAATCCCACGTGATGCCGCCGCCCACGCCGTATTGCGCAGTATTTTGTTCCGTGTCGATCACTACCGTACGGATCGGCACGCTGAAGACGGCGTTTTTTTCCGGGCTAATAAAACCAATCGCGCCGCAATACACTTCGCGCGGCGATTGTTCAAGCTGTGCAATATGTTTCATCGTGCTGATTTTCGGCGCGCCGGTGATCGAACCGCACGGAAATAACGCTTTGAACCAATCAAATACGGTTAGGTCCGGCGCTAGTTCCGCTTCGATTGTCGACGTCAATTGGAGAACAGTCGGATAAGTTTCCACTTCAAACAGCTTGGACACTTCGACCGTTCCCGATTCGGCAAGACGGCTCATGTCATTTCTTAAAAGATCGACGATCATCAAATTTTCCGCCCGTTCTTTTTCGGAAGCGACCAATTGCGCAGCTTGTGCGCTGTCTTCTGCTGCATTGCGCCCTCTCGTTGCGGTCCCTTTCATCGGCTTTGTCGTTAACCGCCCGTCTTGCACCCGGAAAAACAATTCCGGCGAAGCGGAAAGGATGCGGTAGCGGCCCAGATCTAAATAAGCGCTATAGCCCGCTTGCTGGTTGCGGGCAAGCTGACGGTAAAACGACCGTTCGCTGCCGCTGAATGTGGCATGGAGCCGCTCCGTATAATTCACCTGATACGTTTCGCCTTCTTCAATGGCGTTTTTAATGTGCACGATGCCTTGTTGATATTGTTCTTGCGAATTCGCCATGTGCCATTCGGACACTGTATACGGCTCGTTGTCAGGCTCTTGGCTTGGCGTGATAGGTGCTTTGAAAATACCGAACCAGAGGAGCGGCATTTGTGCGCCTGAGCGCACGTCCATTTCTTTTTGAAAAGCTGGCGCCGCTTCGTATGACACGTAGCCGGCTGCGTAATAGCCTTCGTCTAATGCTTGTTCGACTTCTTGCATAATGCCGGGGATCTCATTTAACTCGTGGGTCTCCAATACTTTTACGGGTTCTGTAAAAGCGATTGGCTCAATCACACCCGCCGCATTCTGAAACTCATACAATAGGTGAGGGTTTTCCATTTTTCGCACCTCCTTGTGTGGTTCGCTTCCAAGCGAGCGCGTCGTCATAGCTGTTTTTTAACATCGTAAAGCCGTCTACCGTCAAAATCGATTCGGGATGAAATTGAATTCCCGCGACCGGCAACTCTTTATGTTGAACCGCCATGACAACCCCGTCTTCACTGAGCGCTGTTATCGCTAAGCATTCAGGCATTGCTTCTTTATCGGCAATCAGCGAATGATACCGCGTCACTTTGGCGGGAGACGTGATGCCTTCAAACAAGCCACTTCCGTCATGGGTGATAAGCGATACTTTGCCGTGCATCGGTTGCTGTCCTTTGATGATGCGACCGCCAAAATGCTCGATCAGCGTTTGATGGCCCAGACATACCCCCAGAATCGGGATGATGCCGCTCAGCGATTCGAGTGCTTCGCGCGTGGCTCCTTGTTGCACAGGACGCCCCGGTCCTGGCGACAGCACGATCAAATCCGGCGCCAACGCTTTCAGTTCCGCTGCGGTCGTTTGTGCATTTTGAAAAACCCTTACATCCGCGTCGAATTGCCGGAAGTAATGGACGAGATTGTATGTGAATGAATCGTGGTTATCGATAACGACAATCATGGTGCACCTCATTTTTCTATAATTCACGTGCTTCCATTATACCCGCTTCCAAATGTGAAGAGAATTATTATTGTCGGGATTTGGTGGGAGGTGCGTTTATTGGTGGAGTGAATGAAGCGCGTTGCAATTAATCTTGAGTGGCTGCAACCAAGCTTCCGGACTTTTCAATGAAAACCTCAGAGACAGTTCCGACTAAATAAATTCTAGATTTCGCGCGAATTTATTCATCCTGCAAACAACGTCTTCTATTGCGCAAACAAACTATCGGATCCCGCAAATAACGTGGTCTATCCCGCAAACAAACTTCCCCGTCCTGCAAATACTTCCGCACTTTCCAATGAAAACCTCAGAGACGCTTCCACATAAATAAATTCTAGATTTCGCGCGAATTTATTCAGCCTGCAAACAACGTCTTCTATTGCGCAAACAAACTATCGGATCCCGCAAATAACGTGGTCGATCCCGCAAACAAATTTCCCCGTCCTGCAAATACTTCCGCACTTTCCAATGAAAACCTCAGAGACGGTTCCACATAAATAAATTCTAGATTTCGCGCGTATTTATTCATCCTGCAAACAACGTCTTCTATTGCGCAAACAAACTATCGGATCCCGCAAATAACGTGGTCTATCCCGCAAACAAACTTCCCCGTCCTGCAAACAAATCCACCTATCCCGTAAACAAACTCCAAGATTCGATTTAAAACACAAAAAAGCTGGAGAAAAATATCACATTTTTCTCCAGCTTTTATTATTTTACGGTCTGACGGGCATTTCGATGCCCAATTCTGTCATTTGTGCTTGTGCTTCTTCTCTCGTAATCGTGCCAGCCATTTCCTGATCGATGATCGCCTGCACTTTTGCTTGCGTTTCTTCATCTAAGTCTGTCATAAACGGTGGAAGGGCTCCCGCTTCAGGTGCGCCTGGGCCTGCGCCTGCTTCGGCTCCTGTTCCAGCACCGCCTGGCCGACCACCACCTCCACCTGGATTTTCAACGCTCGCTTCCGTGATTCCGTCTTCGTTCAGCCACGTTACTTGCTCTTCGAGGGTGAAGTCGAGAACTTTGGTGCCGCCTTCGTAACCGCCATCCGCATAAAGTCCGTTCGTTTCTTCAGCTGTCGATGAGCCGCCTGAAGACAGCGTGTAAGAAGAACCCACTACTAAATCAGGGCTGCTGATAAAGATCGCTTGAAATTCTTTCGCCGGGGCAAATGTCGCTACGGTGTTTCCTTCACTGTCTTCGACATGGACAATCGTTCCGGCATCTTGAAGTTCAGGGAAGGTCATCACCATCGCCGCTTGTGTGGATCCTTCTGAAGATGCCTGAACCATGCCGGTACTGCCGGCCGCGATGAGCAGACCGCCTGTCATGTTGAAGTTCACATCATAATCGATCGAACCGTCCATCGTTCTCGTCGGGCCATTAACAAGAACCGTTCCGCCGGTCATTTCGATGGAGCCGTTCGCATCGAGGCCATCACCCAGGCCATCGACTGCGATATAGCCGCCGTTGATCGTCAACAACGGTTGGCCTTCTTGGTCCGCTTTAGCCGCTTCTTCTGTAGCCGTCTGTTGTTGCGGCGGTCCTGAAGGTTGTACCGTCCCGTCACTCACATTGATGCCGTCATCGGTTGCCGTGATATCAAGCGTTCCGTCGTTGATCGTGACGAAATTGCCTTCGATACCTTCATAACTTCTGACGACGTTCAACTCGCCACTTTCGATGACCAATGAATCATCAGCGTGAACACCGTCTTCACCTGTAGAAAGCTTCCATTCTCCACCGGCAATTGTTACATCGGTATTGCTGTGCACCGCATCGTCAAGCGAGTCGATGGTGAACAATCCGCCGCTGACATCTACCGCGCCTCCCGCTTTCAAGCCTTTCGTACTTTCTGTATTCTCCTCGGCGACCACTGTTTCTTGCTGTGTTCCTGGCGCCGGATCTCCCGCTTCTTGAATCGTTTCCGGGCTACCGCCGCCTGCAACGATTGTGTACGAGCCATCGGTTACGACCAAGTCGGTCTCTGCTTGAATGCCGTCATTGCCCGACTGGATATCGAACGTGCCGCCTTCTAAGACGATCGAACCTTTTGCTGCATCTTCATCGTTCGTCGACTTGATGCCATCTCCGCCTGCTTTAATCGCAAGCGTTCCGGCCTTCACCGCTACCAGGTCCCGTCCGTTCAAGCCGTCATCCACCGCTGCGACTTGAATATCCCCGCCGGTCACTTTCAACTCGTCTTTACTGGCAATGCCGTCTTTGTAATTGCCGGACACCGTCAACGCACCGTCGCCGTTAATCGTCAAATCCGATTTACTGAAGATCGCGGCATCCAATTCGTCTTCCGCAGAATCATCGATCACGTAATTCGCACCATCCGAAATTCGGTTTTCTGTATTTTCCACGAGCGAAATGACCGCTTTTTCTGCATCTTGAATGTAAACGGCCGAGCTATCGGAGGAATTAATTTCCACGCCATTCAAGACCAATTTGACGGTTTTTTTATCTTCCGCATCCACTACAATTTGGCCATTGTCTAAATTCCCTGTAAAGACGTAGGTGCCTCCTGCCTTGATGGTCAACACATTATCATCAAACATTACAGGTGCAGAGGAATCAAAATCCGCATCATCTCCAACTAGCTCGATTTCGTACGGGTTCTCATCTTGCCAATCTGTATACGCATCGTCTTCGTCGTATTCGACTGTTTCATTCACCAATGTCGCCATTTGTTCCGCGATCACCGCGTCCGTTGTGGCTGTGGATGATTTTTCAACCTCGCTCGTTTCGTTGCTGCAAGCAAATAATAAACTTGCACTTAAAAGCGTCGCCGCCACTTTGAACATTCTTTTATTTTTTGGCATCTTTTGTCACTCCTCAAGTTGTTGACAGGCGTCTTGCCCTCTCATTGCTCCCTATTATTCAGCGGCAACCTTAACGGAACCTTAAAAAGAAAAAATCTCATAAAAAGTTGCAATTTCAACGAGGAGACCTATAATCAACTTATTCTGAGAATTACTGAAGGAGCAACCCGACATGAAACTATTGATCATTGAAGACGACCAGCACCTCTCTGATACGATTAAAGAAACGACACAGGATTTATTCCATATACAGCAAGCGTTTGACGGCGAAGAAGGATTGTTTTTAGCCGAGCAAAACATTTTCGACTGCATTATTTTAGACATCATGCTTCCGTATATGAACGGCTATGAAGTATTGAAAAAACTTCGCAGCCAAAACATTTCGACGCCGGTTATTATGTTGACGGCAAAAGACGGCATCGGCGATAAAATCCAAGGTTTTAAAGCGGGAGCGGACGATTACCTCGCGAAGCCCTTCCACCGGGAAGAGTTATTATTGCGCCTCGAAGCCATCGTCAGAAGATCGGGCGGCGAGCTGCAGGCAAGCACATTATTGTTTAAAGAGCTGAAACTGAATGTCAAAAACAAAACAGCTACAATCGCTAATGAACCGGTAAAATTGAACGGCAAGCAATTCGATTTACTCGAGTATTTGGTGAACAATAAAAACATCATCTTAACGAAAGAACAGATTTTCGACCGCATTTGGGGATTTGAATCGGATACGTCCACGACGGTCGTTGAAGTATACGCCAGCAATTTGCGGAAGACGCTCAAAAAATTCAATTACGACCAGTACATCAAGACGTTCCGCGGGTTGGGCTATATGTTAACGGATTCCGGTGATGCCGATGAATAGGCAACCGATCTTCCGCAAACAGCAATTGCGCTTCATGATTTTAAACTTTCTCGCGTTCACGATCATTTTCACGATTTTCAGCTTTATCATTTTCCAGCAGGTTCAAACGACTTTATTTTCAAAAACCGATGAAGATTTGCTGCAGGCGAAAGAATTCGCGTTAAGTGCGGATGGCTCAAATGTGCGCAGACCTGCCGACAATCGCGCATTGCCCGGTCTGCGCGGAGGCATCAATCCACGGATCATCGTCCTAAAGAGAGATGCTAATGGCGACATCGTCAACGAGGGGCAAATAGGCACGTCGCTGTTTGAAAATTTCTCCGAAGAGTCTACATTTGAACCCGATCAGCTGAACACCATTACGAATACTTCCATTGCCGACGAATACACCTATCGATCGCTGTTGATTGAAAACGATGCAGTCGGTAGTGAAGCCACCTACACCCAGCTCTTGATCAATATTGATGCGGAACAAACGATTCTCGATAATTTCGGCCGTTTGCTGATGGTGTGGTCGTTGATTTTCATCGTGCTGTCGATCACCGCCAGTTATATTCTTTCCAAAAAGATGATGGAACCGATCATTCAGTCATGGAACAGACAAGCTGAATTTGTCGAAAACGCATCCCATGAATTGCGCACGCCGTTGACAATCATTCAAAACAAATTGGAGCTCCTGCTCATGGAGCCGCAGCAAAAAATCATGCAGAAATTTGAGAACATCGCGCTCAGCTTATCGGAAACGCGGCGTTTGTCGAAGCTGACGTCGGATTTGCTGACATTGGCCCGCGCCGATTCTGCAGAAATCCAACTCGACAAACACCCGATTCACGTCGACGAATTTATCGAACGCGTCAGTGTGCCCTATAGTGAAATTGCGGATTCGCAAAATAAAACCTTGCAACTCGACTTGCATTGCAAGAAACACATTAACGCCGATGAAGTCCGGCTTCACCAATTGCTCGTCATCTTATTGGACAATGCGCTGAAGTATACGGACGAAGGCGACCAAATTTCCGTTAAAACTTATAGCGAAGACCAAAAAGCCGTGATTGAAGTGAGCGACACCGGACGCGGCATCCAAAAAGAAAACCTTCCTTTCATTTTTGACCGCTTTTACCGCGAAGACAAAGCGCGTTCACGGGAACATGGCGGCATCGGTCTCGGCTTATCGATTGCCCAGTGGATCGTCACCCACCACGGCGGCACCATCACAGCTGCGCAAAACGGCGAAGCCGGCACTGTTTTCAAAGTTAAATTACCGCAATAAAACCCGCGATTTTTCGCGGGTTTTTTCAGAACTTGAAAAAATGATTCACGATTCTGCATAAAAATCTGCTATATTGACTATATTTAATGATAAGTAAGCACTCTCAGTATTTGGAGAAGCGTTCGCTCGACTCCTGTGGAAACAGCGGGTTTGAGAGACCCCGCAAGTGAGCAGTAGCGAACGAGGAGGCTCGATTCCCGCACCACGGAGTCGTGCGATAAGCTTCGGAAAATACCATTTCTAAGCGTTTATAGATAGCAGAAATAAAACCCTCGATTTTTCGCGGGTTTTTTTCTTTACGCAAATTTTAAGGTTTGTTTAAGGTTCCCTGGCAATAATGGAGTTAGCAAAAGGAGCGGATGCACATGAAAGCACAAAATTTGAACGGCATACAAGGCCGCAGAGAAATTAAACATGAGATGACGAAAATGGATTGTTACTTGCTGCGCAATAAATTGAAGCATTATATGGAACTCGATCCGCATGCCAAAGACAACGGCGTTTATTCCATTCGCAGCGTCTATTTCGACAACTTCGATAATAAAGTCATGAACCAGAAAAAAGAAGGGCTTTTCGAACGGGACAAATTTCGAGTAAGGCTGTACGACTCGAATACCGAATATCTCAACTTGGAAAAAAAGAGCAAACGCAATAACCTCACCTACAAGCAGAAATGCTCGATCACTGCTGAGGAATACGAAAAAATACGGCGCGGCGATGTGGCTTGGATGGAAACCGACGCCCGAACGCTTATCCAGGACTTGTATTGGCAGATGAATTTATTGCAGCTGAAGCCGCTGACGGTCGTCGATTATGAACGGGAAGTGTTCATCTACAAACACGGCAATGTGCGCGTCACTTTTGACAGTTCGATTCGAACGAGTCTTCGAAACAACGACGTGCTCAATCCGAACATTTCCATGGTCGAAACCGAACCGGACGTTGTCATCTTGGAAGTGAAATTCGACGAATTCCTGCCGAACGTCATCAAGCAATTGCTGCAAGTGAGCGATATGCGCGCCGGCGCTTATTCAAAATACCAAATCAGCCGAATGTACGGGTGATTGTCTGAAGTACACGTTAACGAATCAAAACATTGGAGGAAACAAACATGGAAAGTATAAATTTTAGTGATATATTCAAATCTAGTTTTTTGGAAAACACGGGGAGTTTCTCGTTGATCGATTCATTGATTGGCTTGGTGGTGGCTTTTGCAATCGGATTGTTCATTTACTTTATCTACAAAAAAACATTTTCAGGTGTCATTTATTCGCATAGCTTCAATATTTCGTTGATCGTCATGGCGATGGCCACAGCCTTGATCATCATGGGGATATCCACGAACGTCCTGTTGTCGCTCGGCATGGTCGGCGCGTTGTCGATCGTGCGCTTCCGGACGCCGATCAAAGACCCCATGGACTTGGTTTACCTGTTTTGGACAATCATTTCCGGAATTTTGTGCGGTGCCGGATTTATCTTGCTAGCCATCGTGGGCGCCTTGCTCATCGGTCTCGTCTTGATCGTTTTCGTCAATAAAATCAAAATCGAGAATCCGTATTTGTTAATCGTCAAATACGAAGACAACCTAATCGAAAGTCCGCTCGATAAATTATTGTCCGCGAGCGTCAAAAAGCATTTGATCAAATCAAAATCCGTTTCTCATGATAACGATTTTGAAGTGACGTATGAAGTGCGTGTCAAAGACACGGACATGGATTTTATCAATCACATCTCCGAGATGATCGGCGTAAAATCCGCCATCATGCTGAGCTACGACGGGAACTTTACTGCTTAATCAATTGGATGTTCATACGAAAAGAGCTGTCAGGGTGCTGACAGCTCTTTTCTGTGTTTAATCGAACTGCAAAAAAATTTCTAATTTTTTCAAATGAATGCTCCAGATGCGTCTCCCTATAAATAAAACCCAAATTTCGCGCCTATTCGACCAATCTGCAAACAAAGTGTTCTATCGCGCAAACAAACTAGTCTATCCCGCAAGCAAACTAATTTATCCCGCAAATAAACTCTCCGATCCCGCAAACAAATCCTTCTATCCTGCAAACAAACTCCCCAAACCCGCTAATTCTGCCAAGTTCGCAGCCAGTAACATCTCTATATAATAGAAAAAAGCAGGGCCGCTGGAAATCAGCGCCCTGCTTTTCACATAATGCCCTTCGTTCGAATCCATATCCCATAAAAACGAGATTTACAGCGTTCCCGAAATTTTCCGAAGAACCGCAGCAATCAGCTTTCGGCAACGCGCCGTATCGGCTGGCTGCGGCAATAACTCGATTTTCAATGTCGCAGCTAAATCGGTCTGTACGTAAAGCATGTCCCGGAACACGTCAACCGCGCCGCAAAAATGCGCGTAACAGCTATCGCCGGTACCGAATACCGCGGTGACTAGCTTTTTGTTCTCTAGCTTTTCAAAAGCGGTGAACAAACTGCGCATGTCTTTCGGAATCTCGCCGCTGCCCCATGTATAAGTGCCGACGACAACTCCGTCGTAACGTGATAGTTCACAAAGAGGGAAATCTTTGATTGTATAAAGCTGCACCGACACCCGTTCCTCAAGAACAATCTCCTGCAACAGGTCCGCAACCGCCCTCGTGTTGCCAGTCGCGGACGCATAGACGATGGCGATCTGCGGTTTATAATTCGTCGAAGCCATTCGACTGCGAGACTTTCGAATAGGTCCGGGATTTCTGTTCGAAAAAGTCGGATTTGGTGTCGTTCATCATGCCGTCGCCAAACACTTGAATCCACGGCATCGGGTTGTCGCGTTCTTCGTAGAGGTTCTCGAGTCCGAGCTGGCGCAGCCGTTTGTTCGCCAAGTATTCGACGTAGCCTTCGAACTCCATGAGATCGAGTCCTTCGATATCGGCCAAAATATAATGCGCCCATTCTTTTTCGAGTTCGACGGCTTGGCCGACTGCCTCGTACGCGTATGCAATGTTTTCGTCCGAATTCAACTCTGGGTTTTCCGTCAGCAAAATGCGGATAAACTGCGCGATGAAATAAGCATGTTGCATTTCGTCGCGCTGGATATAGCTGATCATTGTGCTCGTTTTGAGCATTTTCTGTTGGCGCGCCAAATGATAAAAGAACGCAAAACCGGCGTAAAAATAAATGCCTTCCAAGTTGATCGAATTGATGCTCAAGCGAAATAGATTGTGCGGCGTCGGATTTTCGCGGAATGCTTCGTATGCATCCAAAATCAATTCGTTGCGCTTGCGCACAATCGGATCGCTTTTCGCTTGGTCGAAACGGGCATTTTGCTCGCTAATCGACACGAGTGAACTCAATATATACGAATACGATTCGTTGTGGACTGCTTCTTGCTGCGAGATGACTGCGAAAATCGCTTTGAAGCTCGAATCGCTAACATAATCCATCACTTGGCTCATCGTCGGCGTTTGCAGACTATCAAGCGACGCCAGCTGTGTATTGATGCGCAAAAAGACGTCTTGTTCGACCGCGCTCAATGTGTCCCATTGCTTGATGTCGTCTTGCATATTGATTTCTTGTGCTTTCCAGAAATTCGACAACAGCGTTTGGTACATATCGTACATCTGCGGATACGCGATGTCGTTCCAATTGAGCAACCCGGACGATAAACCGTTCAGGATGCCCGTGGATTTATTCGGCTGCTCGGGGTTGAGCAGTTTGATCTTTTGTAATGGTACGTGAAACGGCATGGTGGTTCCTCCTTAACTTTGGCAAGCTTCGCATTCTTCGATTTCCGCTTGGGACGTGCTGCGGACGTAATACGTCGTCTTCAAGCTTTGCGACCACGCCTCCAAATGCAAGGCGAGCAATTCTTTCGCTTTGATCGTGTGTGGTACATAAAAATTAAAGCTGATTGATTGGTCGATGTGACGCTGGCGCGCGGCATTTTGGCGGATGCTCCATCTCTGGTCGAGCATATGGCGCGAACGGCGGTAATAGTCGTATGTGTGATGGTCCAAGTCTGGCGCCGTCACTTTGAATTTGAAATTTTTCTTTTCTTCAGCGTATTCGACAGCGTAAAGCGGGTCGATGCCGTCCGTGGAACCGCCGATTTTAGCAGTTGATGAATTCGGCGCCACAGCCATCATCCACCCGTTGCGGACGCCGTTTTGAGCGATATCGTTTTGCAAGCTGATCCAACGTTCACCATCGTATTTTTTACGCTCGAAATACGCCCCCGTCTGCCATTCCGATCCGGCAAATTCGCGGTACGCCCCTTTTTCTTTCGCGAGCTCCATCGACGCGCGAATCGTGTGATACGCGATTTCTTCGTATAGTTTATCCGCAAAGGCGACAGCTTGTTCTGTTTCCCAGTGGATGCTCTCAAGCGCCAATAGATGATGCCATCCGAAAGTTCCCAAACCGACAGCCCGATATTTTTTATTCGTCGCCTCGGCTTGTCCGACAGAAATCGTGTTCAAGTCGATGACGTTGTCGAGCATGCGCATTTGAATCGGAATGAGCCGCTCCAGCACGTCCGCTTTCACGGCACGCGGCAAATTGACCGACGACAAATTGCAGACGACAAAATCGCCCGGCTTGCGGATCATGACGAGATTGCCTTCAGAATCGGTGTATTCGTTCGTAATCGTCGTTGCGGACATGTTTTGCGTGATTTCGCTGCATAAATTACTGCAGTATATCGACGTCCGTCCTATTCCGCGTAAATGCTTGTTCGGATTTTGGCGATTGACCTCATCGCGGTAGAACATATACGGCGTGCCGGTTTCAAGCTGCGATACCATGACGCGCGCCATAATATCCATCGCCCGGTATGTTTTCCGCGGCAATAAAGGATGCGTTGCGGCTTCTTCGTATTTTTCGGTGAAATGCTTGTGATCGGTTTCGTCGTAGAAATCCTCCAAGCCGAGTGCCGCACCCGCTGCGTCTTGCCAGCCCATGATTTGCTTGACTTGATGCGGACAAAACGTATGCCACTCGCCGATACTGCGGCCGTTTTCGTCGGTTTCCTGCAATTTTTCCATAAACAGATCTGGAATCGAGACGCCGGTGAAAATATCGTGCGCTTTTCGGCGTTCGTCGCCGTTATTCGTTTTCAAATCCAAAAAGCCGTTCATGATGTCTTTGTGGAAAACGTCCAAGTAAATCGCCACGGCTCCTTGGCGCTGCCCCAATTGATCGACGCTTACTGCCGTGTCGTTGACGAGCCGAATCCACGGAATGACACCCGATGAATTGCCTTTGAACTTCTTAATATCGGACCCCATCGCCCGGACTTTACCGTAGTAAACGCCGATGCCGCCGCCGTCTTTGCTGAGGCGCGCGATGTCCCAATTGTTCAAGTAAATCCCGTCAAGCGAATCATCGACTGTATCGATAAAACAAGACGATAGCTGGCCAAAGCTCTTGCCGGCATTCGATAAGGTCGGCGTCGCGACGGTCATATACAAATTGCTCATCGCCCAATACGCTTCTTTCACCAAATCCAAGCGTTTTTCTTTCGGTTCGTTTTGCATCAACGCCATCGCGATGACCATGAAGCGTTCTTGCGGCAGCTCGAACACATTGCCTTCGTAATCTTTCGCCAAATAACGGTCAGCAAGCAAAAACACACCGATATACGTGAATAAAAGATCTCGTTCGGCTGCGAGTTCGTTGCCTAGCGCTTCAATTTCTTCCTGCGCGTAACTTTCAAGCAGCTCATCTGAATAAATGCCGATTGTCGTCAGATGGTGAAGCAAGCCGTAGAAATTGCTGTATTTAAATGAAGCCTCATATCCTCGGCTCCTTGCTGCTGAATCGTATAATTCGTTCAAATACAATTGCGCAGCGATAAATGTCCAATCCGGTTCTTCCATTGAAACCCGGTCCAAAGCATAGCCGATTGCCAATTCTTTTTTCGATTTTTCGCTACTCAATGCTGCCAATTTTCCCGCAAGCTCTCCTGTCGGCAACCCGAATTTCTCCTGGGCCCGGTCAAGCGCCGCCAATACACCCGTTAACCCTGTATCTGCCGTGATGTTCATATCAGCACAACTCCTTTGCAAATTCGTTGATCTTCATGCGCCGTTCTTTGCGCTCCTGCGCGCTGCGGAACAATTGCTTTTCGCTATCGGTTTCCGGCACGACGCCTTCCACCGGCGACGGCTTGCCGTTGTCATCGACGGCCACCATTGTCAAAATCGCTGTTGTTGTCAAAGTTTTCGTCCGGTTCTCGACACTTTGGCATTCGGCTTTCACGTACACTTCCATCGATGTGCGGCCGGTCGATACGACGACGCCTTCTAGCAATAAAATATCGCCAACGCGAGCGGAAGATAGGAAATTAACGGTATCGATAGACGCTGTCACCACTGCTTTCCCGCTATGCTTCATCGCTGTAATGGCTGCGATTTCATCGATATAGCTCAGCACCGCACCGCCAAAAATCGTGCCCATGTGGTTCGTGTCTGGCGGCAGCACCAGTTTTGTTTGAATCGTTCTCGAGATATTCGCCGCAATATGTTGTGCCATTCGCCATTCCTCCAACGTTCAATTTCATCAAAAAAACCCATCCTCTCAGCGAGAGGATGGGTTTATAAACGCAGAATAATCTTCGGAACAGTAAAAAGCAACTGCACCACGGAGAGTACCTTCGTTATCCTTCCCAGCTCCCGGAGAAGATTGTAACTGATAATAATGGCAGGTCTCCTGGCTCGTGCGTCATTCTCTACTATGTCCTTCCCGTCCGTTGGACAGTGGATTGCCATAGTTCGTCAGCACTTACAGTTGCGGGAACAGCTCCGGTTTTCATCGGATTCCCTATTAAGCCTTTACAGGCACCGTTATTATGGTTATTACTATATATTGTGTTTTACTCTATACAAAAAACTAAATATTGTATATTAAAACTATAAACCACTTTCTTCCGTTTGACAAGCACCGTCTTTCCTTTCAAATCCACCTCTCAAAACACTAACGCGAGATTATAGATTCGCACCAGTAGGCATGAAATGCGGGATGTAATTATCGATTCACTTGGCCAAACAACACGAAAATCGTTCAACTCCCGGGTATTTTTCGCCTAAACTTTTTATGTGAAAACCGAGGCTTTGATAAAAACCGACAGCTTCCTGATCGGTTTCCGCGCACAAGACATTCGGTCCCCATTTATGCTGAACCCGTTGAATCATTGTCTTGCCATAGCCACATTGCCTCGCAAATGGCGCTACCGCGATATGCCTGATTTCCCATTCTCCAGGGGTGATCTCCCTCACGCCAATGCAGCCAATCACGACACCGTTAGCTGCAAACCCGAGCAAGTGCTGCGATTCTGATACAATATATTGCTCGTATGCCGTCTCCGCCTGTTTATCGCTTGTCGCATACGACAGCAAGCGCACCGCTTCTTCCCGAAGCAAGTGCGCTGTTACGTCTTCCATCTATTCACCTCCGCTGTTCCATCGTAATAAACACCGCAACTTCCGTGTTGAACCGCTGCGCTTCCGTGAAGCCGAATTTCTTGTACAGTCGAATGGCCCGCTCATTAAATTCCGCTACCGTTAACCGCAAGCCTTGTTTCGGGTGCTCATTTTTGATAGCTGATACGACGTAGCCAAAAAAATGATGACCTTTTCCCTGGCCCGTCAATTCAGGGTCCATGCCGATGCCAAGGTCGATAAAACCTTCAGGATAGGCACCTTCGTTTCTTCCTTTTGGCACTTGGGCCGCTATGCCAGAACAGTAAAAGCCGACTAGCCTATCTGCTTCAAACACGGCCTTATATGTGCCGTCTAAGAGTTCATCGAGCGATTCCTCTGTCGCTTCATTATTATAGAGATCGTAAGGTTTTTCGTATCTCCATTCCAATATATTTGCCGCTGTCTCTTTGTCCATTTGCTGCATTGTCAATTGCATATGATCCCCTGCCTTTAGCGAATTTCCAATAACCAGTTTGCCACATCCCGCTCCATTTCACGGGTGAATTGGTGGCCGACGCCTTCAACCAGCTTTTTCGCAGTATGTGGATGTCGGTGCGCTTCTGTCAGATGCTTAAAATACGCATCGTGTCCTTCAAGCGGAACTGTCCGGTCTTGCTCTCCGTTGATCAGCAACACGGCGCCTTGACCGGGCTCTTTGTCTATCGGATCGAATTGCCGCAACAGCCCTTCAACATCCGTGTCCATCGGCGAGCGATTTTGACGTTCACGAAAAAGCTGTTCTGTCAGGACAAATGCTCCCGAACCGTTGACACTCGCGAAACCTGCAATCTGCGTATGACGCGCAAAAATCCCAGACGCGATAAACCCGCCCATCGAACTGCCGATTACGACGATGTCCGTTTCCGGTACACCCAATTCTTTTTGAAACGCTCCAAATTCTTCTATACTTTCAGCGATTGCTTTCCAGAAATAAGCCTGCACCGTTTCCAATTCAAATGGTTTTTCCACTGGGTTCCGCGAATCGTTGTAGATGATTTCCGGCACAATGACCCGAAAGCCATGCTGCGTCAATTTTTCCGCATAAGCCTCGAAATGTTTCACCGACCCGCCCCAGCCGTGATATAAAATAACCGTCTTTCCCGATTTCCCTGCCGGCTCCGCCAAATGATAATTAAATTCGCCAGTCACAATGTTCTTCATCTTACTAGCTCCTTTTTATACGCGCTAAAGAGAAACCGCTCAGAATTGCTCTATTCTATATACTTCTTCCTCTGACACCAAATCTCCTCTACAAATCAGCTTTTTCAAGGCGAAAAAAATTTCTGAAACACAAAAAAAGCATAATGAAATTGCCCCATTATGCTTCGATCTATGCCGACTTATGCGTCGATCCATCCTGACGACTCGCCTTTATTTTGTGCGCCGCTGGCTTTCGCCTCTTCAGCTTTCTTGTTTTGCTTACTCTTATAAGGCTTATTGCTCTTGGCTTTGTTGGCGCCTTTTTCCCAGCGCGTCCAGCCTTTTTTGCCAGTACCTCGGCCGGTACCGCTTTTCGCTTTATCTTTGCTCATGCTTCTCACTCCCGTACTTTCCCGCCATATTGCGAGGGAATTCCCTTTATCATAACAGGTTCGGGCAGTTTCGACATCCCCGCACGTTTAAAATGAGTCAAGAGCCGCGATTTGCTGGCGGTACGCAAGAAAGTCACTTCTCGTAAATACGTTCAATACACAAGCCTGTTTTTCCTTTGTTTCGAGTGCCTGGTGCTCTTCCGGATATTCTTCTTCCACACCTAGGCGAATAAACGACAGCTTCGCTTGCGCTTTTTGCGACCGTATATTGACTTTGCGCGCGCCGGCAAATACCCATTCCAAACCGAGTTCTTCAAAACCGATGCGCAAGATCTCCAATTTAGAAGCTTCGTTATAGCCCTGCCCCCAATAATCATGACCAATCCACGTACCGACGTGGCAGGACTTTTTATCGTGATTGATGAACATCAATTCTGTTAAGCCTACGAGATGTCCGCTTTCATTTAAAATGGCGCGGTACGGATCGGCCTTCTTGCTCTAGTTGCAGAGCCTTTTGCACGAATTGTTTCGTATTTTCCACGGTGCCATCCGGCAATCCCAATGCTTCTTTTACCGGTGGTGCTGAAGCCAGCCGGTAAATGTCTTCACAGAAATCCAGATGGAACGGCACGAGCTTCACTTTTTTCATATGCTTTTGCCCGCATCTTTTAATTGTCCTTCCATCGCGCGGATCTGTCCGCGGTGGCTGATTTCATCTTCGAGTACATGAAACCATAAATAATACATATTGTAAGGCACTCCATTCGGCCAGCGGCGTTCTTCGTACAGCCAGCTATCATTTTTTGTCTTTAGCTGGCTCAATGTATCAGCCCGAACTGTAGCTAATTTATCGATATAATGGCTCAACGGAAGCCTGCCAATATCTTCACGGGCTTTTGCCCCTAGCTCGATTGCCGTTCCCCATTCCGTCCATTCTTCTGCGCTAAAATCGCGATTCTCAAACGCAATAAGCTGATGGACTTTTTCAATCGCTGCAATATGCGTAAGTAACGCGCCTGCCGAATTGGCTGTTTCGTGCGTGATGAAATCCAATTGCTCTTCGTTCCAGCCCGAAATGGTCTGCAATGTCCCTTCACGCACATGATTCATCATGAACACCAATTCACCAATTTTTTCGCTATACCCTGTAGCCGCTTTAACTGCATATTCCATCCATCCATTCCCCCTATTCTCCAATCTTTAAAAGCACATCTTTTTCATAATAAACAAGCGTCGCCTTCTCATTGATCGATTCGCAGCGATCCGTTCGGACATAGCCCAATTTTTCGTATAAATAACAATTTCCTTGTTCTTCAAGCAACGTGGCGAGCTTCCAAGCGGAGGCGTCCGTAAAAAGCTTTTCCGCTTCGGCCATCGCGCGCTGTGCGATGCCTTTGCCTTGAAAATCAGGGTGAATGAATACCGGTCCAATCCAATATGCTTTTTCTTTTCCTTGCTGGATGCACATCGCACCGGCCCATTTTCCATCCGCCAAGATTTTAAAAAATCCACCTGACGGAATTGCAATGCGTGCTTGAGTTCGTTCGATTGTTTCTGCAGCCGGACTTGTGTCGTAATCCTGGTATTTTTCGAGGAGCGGCATAAAAGCTATTTTTTGCATAGCCAATAAAGCTATCGCGTCTGATTGCATAGCTTTTTTTAGAATCACTTTCATATACCCACTCCTTTTTAGTTTATTAGGTAATAATTGTAACTTTATTCTTATTTTATCGTCTATTGATTAAAAAGGGGGAGAATTGGTTGAAACATTTTTTTATGGCGTTGGGTTTTATTCTCTGTCTGACACTGACAGGCTGCGAACAGGACAACAGAATACAGGAGAATTTGGATGGCGCCTATAGCCTTGCCCTCAAATTAATGATTGAAACCGATTCTGCCTTGAATCAGTCGACGGAATTTATCGCAGTCGATATGCAATCGTTTACCAAGCTGACCGCAGAAGACAAAACCCGGATTTTGTATACGTTGGAGAGAAAGTACGGAGTCAAGGCGATGGATGCGTCATTCGAAGATTTACAAGCATTGGGGCTTTTCAATAAAAAAACGGAAAGCTTAACCGGGATCTTATTGACCATTGAAGAAGTCGACTATCATTTCAACGGAACGCTGACTTTTACAGGTATTAAGCTAAAGTCAGGATTGGGCGCAATCGGCGTTGAAAGCATATTGAAATTCGACGGTGTACAGTGGAAAATCCAAGACTTCAAGCAAACTTGGGTCAGTTGATCGGTCATGTAAAAAGCCGGACCCTAAAAAGGACCCGACTCGCGTATTCATTATGGACCTTCGGCAATTTCAATAAAGATACGGAATGAGCCGCGCCCGGTGTTCCATCCATTCTTCATAATCGACGCCGAATTTTTCAACCAAGAGCTTTTCTTCGTAATCCATGCGCTTCATTAGCGCCCAAGCGATTGCCGCTCCACCAATAACCGCTGCCGCGAGACTAGTAAAATACAGCGCCATTCCGAGCGTAATAAAGAACAATCCCGTATAAAGCGGATGACGCAGCCGGCGATATGGGCCAGAGCTGACAATTTCGTCGCCTTCTTGAACCGTGACGTAACGGGTGAATTGGTTTTTCAAATGGACAATTCCCCATATGCGCAAAAACACACCTGCAGCAAACAATATCACTCCCGTGCCTTTTACCCATTCTGCGTAACTGGCTCCTTCTAATTCCTGCAACAGCATTGCCAAGACGATGGTGCCGGCAAGCGCTGAGAAAATCAGGAAAAATGAACGCTTTTCAAGCGAATTGCTTATGCCCGGCCGGCGATTGCGAAAAACCACAAATTCTCCGATCCATATCAAACTGAGCACGATAAAAATCCAATCAATGATTGTCATATTCAAAGCCCCTCACTTACGTTCCCTTTGTTTAAAATATATAGACTTTTCAGGCACAATACAAATCTCCGTCATTTTATGTAAACAAACACGGCTGATGTCCATTCCGACGGACGCTTTCCGCGGGCACGGCCTCAGCCGGTTCCACCGTCTTCACCACGTGCTGTACCCGCAGGAGTCGCCGCCTTCGTTTCCACCAGCCTTTTCTAAAACTATGTGAAAAAACAGACGAAGAAAAAGGATTCTTTTTCTTCGTCTGTTTTACTTGGGAGGCTTATGGGACAGACCCGTTTCCTCTCTTTTTCTCATCTTATAGATAGTCTTTTTCAATCGTCAATGTGCTGCGCACGGTGTCGATTGGACGCACCAATTGTTCAATTTGTTCGCGTTTCGGCTCCAAAAATGGCGGCAAAGATAATTTCTCGCCCATCGTTTCATACGGCTCATCGCCCATGAATCCTGGGCCATCCGTTGCCCATTCAAAAAGCAAACCTTGCGCAATGCGCGCGTACAGTGATTCGAAGAAGAAGCGGTCAACATAGCCAGATGTATGGAAACCGATCGTATCCATGCGATCGATCCATTCTTTCAAGACATTCGTATCCGCTACACGGAACGCTGCATGGTGTACAGTGCCGAAGCCTTGTTGCCCAGCTGGCAATAATTTATTGTGCTCGACAATCACTTGCGCACCGTTGCCGCCTTCGCCCATTTCAAAAAGGTGCAACGACCCTTCGCTCGCAATTTCGCGCATCAACATGGCTTTTTCCAGTACTTCTTTCAATTGGTCGAATTCCGCGATGCGGATGTGTATCGGCCCAAGTCCGGTAATGGCGAATTCAAGCGGCACAGGTCCGTTTTGCCATGGCGTCCCCGGTGCCACACCTTCGTTATGCTCATCTGAAATCAGCATATACTGCTGGTCGTCGAAATCCGAAAACGAAATGGTTTTTTTGCCAAATACTTCTTGAATGCCTGTATGCGCCACTTCGTATTTATCAAAACGCTTGCTCCAATAATTCAGCGCATCGTCAGTCGGAACACGGAATGCGGTTTTGTGAATCTCGTTCGTGCCGTGCGTGCCTTTTTGGATGCCCGAGAAATTGAAAAACGTCATGTCGGTACCGGCTGACCCTTTATCGTCGGCGAAAAACAAATGGTACGTTTGCACATCGTCCTGGTTCACCGTTTTCTTGACCAAGCGCATGCCTAGCACATAAGTGAAAAATTCATAATTCTTTTCAGCGCTGCTCGTAATCGCTGTTACGTGGTGGATTCCTTTTAGTTCATTCATGAAAATCTCTCCTTTTATTAAAATCTAGTTTTAAAGACGATTCTGTAACAAGTAGTTCTACTATTAAATAAAGTAGGGTTGGCTTCTTAATCAACACTGGATTTCTATTTAAATTTTATTATCTCGAATTCAAGATAATATTATCATGTAGTTTTTACTCCGTCAATCAATTGGATTTTGCACCTGTCGAAAGCCTTTTCTACACACTAAAAAAGAAGAATCCTGTAAACTCGGAATCCTCTTTTATATGAATACTTCAACTTTTTATTTATTGCGAAGCGGCTCCAAAGCGTTTGTCCAGGCGTTGACTTGATCCAGCATGATGGTAACGGTCTTTTCATGGAAACTCGCAGGATTAAAGCCTTTCTCTTTATCGAAATCGGTGAAAACCGACAACACCGGATGTGTCCGCACCGTTGCCACTTGCAACTCAGCCAGGATCAAACGCAGCGATTCTGCTGCACGCACGCCGCCTGATGTACCGTAACTCAGAATACCCGCCGCTTTGTTGTTCCATTCCGGATACAGGTAATCGATGGCATTTTTCAATGCCGATGTCACACCATGGTTGTATTCCGGGCAAATGAATACGTAGCCATCCAGCTCTTTTATTTTTTTCGCCCACGGAATCGCTTCAGGCGTCTGGTAATCCTGACTACCTCCTGCAGGAATCGGTTCAGCGTACATTGGCAAATTGAACTCTTTTAAATCCACGATTTCATACTCTGCGTCGCCGCGTTTATCCGCTATTTCTTTGACCCATTCCGCCACAGCAATACTCTTGCGTCCCGGCCGGGTACTCCCAGTAATAATGCCGATTTTCGTCATTTTGATGATTCCTCCCCAATTTGTGATCATTCCTAAGCAATAGAACTTCCACTCCTTGATGCACTTTCATCATAAGGCAAAGCATCGGCAGGTTCAACTTAAATGACTGAATAATCGGAATTTAAAGGATAATCTATTCTATCTTTCATCTACACTTAAGCTTCATTTTTTAATCGCTCTACTTCGCTTTCTAAGAAATTGATCCGCTTGTGAATTCGATAAAAAATCGGTACATACGCGATAACTACAATGATCATCCACCCCATTTGGCACCTCTTTTCTTAGATAAGTTTTCTATATGCTTGGTTTATCATTGTCGATATGAATCAAAGCAGCGGAGACGCCTGCGGCAATCGTAGCTGTTTTGCTTCATATCTAGACATCTCAATGTTAAAGCGTTATCGAATTGCCAATGAAATTGCTACGTACAATTTGATCCATACTCTTTGTTTCGAAGCTATCATAGCGAGGCAGGGACAGAACCAGGGATAATTGGCACTTGTACAAAAGATGAAATCTTTAATTCACCTTGTACGGGCTCATCTCAAGTACATTTGTTTAGATCTCAATTTTTCTATTTTAGTAATTTGGGATTTCATCGCTTTTCGATTTTTAATATGAAAGGCTTCACGAAATCTTGCATGTTCTTCGTTAAAAATTTGCAAAACCTGCTCCACTGCATCGAAGAAGTTGTGTTGCTGCATTTCGTAATTCAATTGAAGAACATGAAATACATCTTTTGCTAGAAACGTTTCTTTCTGAGTTCCTATTTCCGACCAAACTTCTCCTTTGTCTCTGAAAAACCGCAGTATAATTCCTTCAGTATTAACTAATTCAATAAAGGCATTTCCAAAATTGCCTTCCTCGTATTTTATTTCTGTGCAATTGAATGTTTTTCCTGCATCGAATTTATTCAACAGCTTATTAATTTCCGTGTTCAAGTCCAAATGATCCCTCTTCTCTCCACACTCGAAATTAAGCTTTTAAAAGCTTAGCGTTAATTGCCACAATGACGGTGCTCAAACTCATCAATACAGCTCCAAACGCCGGACTGATGATAATGTGCCAAGGAGCTAGAACTCCGGCAGCTAAAGGAATGGCGACAATGTTATAGCCCGTCGCCCACCATAGATTTTGAACAAGCTTGCGGTACGTTTTCTTGGACAGGTCGATTAAGGACACGACATCGTTCGGGTTGCTTCTAACCAATATGACATCGGCCGTTTCCATCGCTACGTCCGTGCCTGCTCCGATGGCAATTCCTAGGTCTGCTGTTGCCAATGCCGGTGCATCATTTATGCCATCGCCTGTCATCGCTACTCGACGCCCACTGTCTTTGATGCGCTGAATTTGATGGGCTTTGTCGTTCGGCAGCACCTCTGCATACACTTCATCAAGTCCTACTTGCTTTGCTACCCAATCCGCCACTTTTTGGTTGTCGCCCGTCAACATGATCGAATGAATACCTTTTTCTTTTAAAGCAGCCACTGCTTCTTTCGCCGTGTCGCGAACGATATCCGCTAGAGCGACCATACCGGCGAGTTGATCTTCCACGAGCACGAAAACAACCGTTTTTCCTTCCTCTGATAATTGATTGAATTGCTCTTTATCATAGCTAAGCTCGTTGCTGTTCACATACCCTGGACTGACGACATTGACTTTCTTTCCGTCGAGCCGCCCTTGAATTCCTTTGCCGGTAATCGATTCGAAATCGCTAACTTTTCCAATCAATAACTTTCTTGCTTTTGCAGATTTTACGATGCCTGTTGCAATTGGATGCTCCGAATTTTGTTCAATGGCAGCGCTCAGCCGCAACACTTCTTCTTCAGTATAATCACCAGCCGGCACGATATCGGTAACGCCGAATTCCCCTTGCGTCAATGTACCGGTTTTATCAAACACGACGGCATCCAAATTTCGCGCCCCTTCAAAATCTGCCCGGTTTCGAATCAAGAGCCCTTGTTTAGCGGAAATAGACGTTGATACCGCCACCACTAGTGGGGCCGCCAACCCTAACGCATGGGGACAGGCGATGACCATTACAGTTACCATTCGTTCAATCGCCGTGTCGAACGCATAACCTAGCGCAATCCAGACGAATAGCGTTAAAAAACCTGCAACTAGCGCCAAGTAAAATAGCCATTTAGCGGCACGATTCGTTAAATCTTGTGTGCGGGATTTGGACTCTTGTGCTTCTTTCACCATTTGGATTACTTGCGATAGATACGAATCCTCTCCGGTCTTTTCCACTTGAATAACGAGTGACCCGCCTTTATTGACCGAACCGCCAATCACTTCTTCACCAGCTTCTTTATCAACCGGCAAAGATTCTCCTGTCAGCATCGATTCATCCACCGTCGACTTGCCTTCTGTGATCCGTCCATCCACCGGCACTTTTTCGCCAGGTTTGACGAGTACGCGGTCGTTATTGCGAATTTCGGTTAAGGGAACGTCACGAACTTCGTCATGTTCATCTAATCGATGCGCTTCATTCGGCATTAACTTTACAAGCTGTTCAAGCGCATTCGATGCGCCCATAATCGATCGCATTTCAATCCAGTGTCCGAGCAGCATAATGACAACCAGCGTCGCCAGTTCCCAAAACAGCTGATTGCCATCCCAGCCAAAAACTACGACAGTGCTATAGCTATACGCAATGGTAATTGCCAACGCAATCAAGGTCATCATGCCCGGGTTCTTTTCTTTTAGTTCGGAAACCCCGCCAGCTAAAAACGGCCAACCGCCATAAAAAAAGACGATAGTCGATAAGGCGAATAAAAGATAAAGATCGTTTTCAAAACGCCAATCGACTCCCATGAAATGCTGAATCATTGGCGATAACGCCAAAATTGGCACTGTCAAAACGAGCGAAATGTAAAAACGCTTCTTAAAGTCTTCTACCATATCGCCGTGACCTTGATGCGAATGGTGTCCATGATCACCATGATTTTCATGCGCACCGTGTTGATGTTTGGTAGCTTCGTCTTGAGGCTGTGCGTTGGAATGATTGGAATGTACCTCGTGAGATTTGTGATTTTCGTCATCATTTTTCATCGAATTCACCCCTCTAAAAGATTAGTGACTGCACGACTTTCTTCTATAGTAATTATAAATATAAAATGTCGAGAAAATATGAAGAACATTCTGTTTTTTTATCTTTTACTATTAAATGAATCAATTTCATAAATGGCCCTTTTAAAAAAGTGCAGACTGTTTTTCGGATCATTTTTCCTGTTTTTAAATTTAAGCAGCTGCTAAAGCGGCGTGCTTGGCAGCTTTCAATCGATCACTCGCGAAACGAGTT
>JBFEIJ010000009.1:0-49298 GCA_041553775.1 Planococcus sp. (in: firmicutes) | reverse complement strand
TGTTCGAACGGTTTTGACACTTCTAGTGTAGGCGCTTCTTCCACTTCGTAAGGGGTAAACGAAAAGTCCGGATTCAATTCTTTCAGCTTGGCTGAATCGTCTTGGAAACGCAAAGTGATTTTTTTCTCGATAAACTGAGCTAATCTGAAATTAGTAACACGAAGTTCCTGCTGGAAATCGAATGCAACCATTTCGGTTATTTCGGCCAATGCGCCATCGAGTGCCTGTTGAGAGCTTTTCCCCGAAAACGCTGAAGGGTTGAATGCTTCTTTGAAGAAATCGTTAAAGCGGTAAAACACACGCTGGTTAACGTAATAAACCAACTCTTCAAGTTCTTGAAGCGTTTCACGCGTTAAAATTGCCGACGCCGATGCACTAAACAAAATGCGCAATTGCTGCTCCAGTTTTTTCAACTCCATGAGGCGCTCGTCTTTGCGAAGCAAATTCCGTTCCGTTTGGTCAATCAACCCTTTAAAACGATCAACGGCTTTTTGCTCTTCTTCAGCCAGTGATTGCACCGCCATGCCTTTCAGTTCGTCTTTCAAGAAATGCTGGAACGCGGTTTCAAATTCCGGCATGCCCGAATTATCGCGATCTCGCAAAGCTTGCAAGCTGGATACGCCATAAAGGCGTGGGAAGCGGATGCCAAAGCGCTGCAATTCATCGTGCACATAATTCACGACTGCTTGTTTTTCTTCCTCATCATTCGCCAAATCGATGGCATTGACCACAAAGAACATTTTGTCCATTTCAAACGCATCTTTCACACGCCCAAGTTGAATTAAAAATTCTCGGTCTGCTCGAGCGAATGCGTGATTGTAATAGGTGATGAACAAGATTGCATCAGCATTGCGGATGTATTCGAATGCCACATTCGTATGGCGGGCATTTATCGAATCCGCTCCCGGCGTATCAACTAACGTGACGCCGTTTCGTGTCAATTCACAATCAAAGTAAAAATCGATTTCGTCTACGAAACAGCTGCGCTCTTCTTTTGCTACATATAGACCAAACTCTTCTCGGTTGACGCGAAGCGTCTTGCCAAGCTCGCTTGCAAACTGTGAATAGCCGTTTCGGAACGCGATGATGAATGATTGGTGAACTTGTTTCTCGGTCGTGTCAATAACCGGCAAAGATGCCGATTTTTCGTATGCATCCGACAGCGATTGAACCGTTATCCCTAGCACTTGAAATGAGTTTTGAACATCTTCTGTCATTTGTGCGACAGTCTTTAACCTGACATCCGCCATCTCATGTGGACGATCTTCTGTCACCGGACGAATTCGATTGATTGTCGCAGTTGTTGGATTTGGTGAAACCGGCAACACCGATTCTCCCATCAATGCATTGGAAAACGAAGACTTTCCTGCACTGAAAGCTCCGAATAACGCAATCGTAAATTCTTGGTTTTCTAGTCGACCAGCTTTGCGTTTCAAGTATTGGGCAGTTTCAGCAAAACCTTTAACTTGTCCTAAGACGGACGAAGTTTGAGTTGCGCGGTGGATCACAGCTGCTTCATCGAATTGCTGCATTTCTTTATCTTCATCAGGGCGCTCTTCTACTTCCCGCTCTTTATCGGGTTCGAGCATGGAAGGTTCGAAGACCGTCATGTCAGCTTTATCGACATGGAATTCTTGCAACCAGTTTTCCACTTTCGCTTCTGCCGCTTCTTTTTGTTTTGGCAGCATCGCAGAAAACGCGCGTTTTACTTTAGAAATGCGTTCATCCATTTCTTCTAAAGTTGAAATGGCCAACATTTTCTGATTAAGCCCTTCTGCTTTCATATCCATCTCCGTGCTCGCGTCATCCGACAGACCTTCGAATTTATCTTGCTGTTCATTTTTCCAGCTTTCGGTCTCTTTTATATACCAGCGCTGTATTGCGGTCGTAATATTTTTGGCGATATTCAAAACCGTGTCCGCTGTCACAGTGTCGGTTTTCGGAATTTGTTCGTCTACGAGCGAAAACGGTACATGAAACTCGGTTTCATCAATGGCAATCGCTTCGTTATCGGTCAATAACCCTGCGTCTTTCAATGAATTTTTCATTAATTTTTTGAGATGCGCTGTGATTTGTGAAGCCGTGACTGCTTCTAAATGGCCTGCCACTTCTTGTTGCCGCGCGTTGCGTTCTTCCTGTGTCTTTTTCGCACTGAACAATAACCCTACTTTAAATCCAGGTTGAACAGACTCCATATAATTCGTTAACGCATTCCGCAGTTCATATGGCATCAAATTCGCATTTTCCACCAATTCTTTGCGGTTTTGTTCAAATTTCAACTTCCAGTTCTCAAAGTCCAACACGGACAAACGGCGTGCCACTTTTTCGTTTTCTTGCTTTAATTCTGCGCGCATTTCCCATTCTTCTTCAGACAGTACCGATGAAAAAGCAGCTAACCGTTCCATCTGCTCATTTTCAAGAAAATCCAAATGTTCATCTTTTAATTGCTGTACTGCGGAATGGGTTGCTTCTCCCACATGACCTTTCCACCCTTGCATCGTTGATGAAACGAGGCTCTTCACTTTTTCAAAATCATTGCCGGGAAAGTCGAATTTCTTTAACGAAGTGAAGAAAATTCCTTTCGGCTTTACGCCCCAAGCCGCAAACGAATCATGGACCGATGCTTGGAAATCTTCAAACGGAATTTCAGCCGATTGATGCTTGTCGATTTGATTGACAATCAAGTAAAGTTCTGTGTATTTCTGCAATTCCTTGGTGAAATTGAAATTCAATTCGGATTGCACGTGATTGTAATCCATGACATAAAAAACCATATCCGCTACATGAAGTGCCGATTCGGTCGACATACGGTGAGCATCATCCGTTGAATCGACGCCTGGCGTATCCATTACGGTGATGTCTGCTGGCAAAACGGAATCTTGGTGGCCAATGTCAATTTGCGTAACATCCCCGCTTTTGCAGAAGGCTTTAACCGCTTCAAAATCGTAGTTCTCCGGAAAATAAACCGGCTTTTCATTTTTAAGATTGACGATGGCGTAATCTTTATCCGCTTTATGTACGTTGACGATATTCGCGCTTGTCGGAATTGGACTTGACGGCAAGATGGTTTCGCCTGTCAGCGCATTGATCATAGAAGATTTGCCTGATGAAAAGTGGCCGGCAAATCCGATGATGAAATTATTTTTCAGTATTTTTTTTGCAAATAGCTCCGCTTTTGCAGCGCGCTCAGTGTCGTCGTTGTTTAAAAAGATTTCGTGAAGTCTTGCTGTTTCGATCAAATCGCTTTTGTGCTCGTGTGTCATGTAAGTGTGTTCCCTTCTTCCGATTGTTCTATGATGAACCTACCCATACTGCTAATATCATAACATTTTTTCAAGCGGAACGAAAAAAATCCTTTCCCGGTTTGTGGGAAGGGATTTGTTAAGAAATATAAGATTCAATAACCATTTATTTTTATAAAGTGCAATAGCTTTTACTAATACTAACAACAGATTCTAACAACAGACGAACTCATTAAGTATTTGGAGAAGCTTATCGCTCGACTTCCGCTCCACGGAACCGTGCGATAAGCTTCGGAAAATACAAGTTTTAAAGATTATTAGCCTGTCACTCAGGAAAAACCATGAATCGACATGCCGCCATCGACGAATAAGGTTTGCCCGGTTATGTAGCTTGCCGCGTCAGATGCTAAGAATACTACAGGTGTTGCAACTTCAGGCAATTCCCCCACACGTTTCATCGGCGTCACCGCTAAGATGGAATCCAGATATTCTGTATCGCTTAAAATTTTCTCTGTTAACGGTGTACGGAAATACCAAGGTCCGATGGCGTTGACGCGAATGTTTTTCGGTCCCCATTCCATCGCCATCACACGCGTCATTTGTATGATAGCCGCTTTCGACGCTGCATAGACAACACCTGTCTTCAAAGCGCGGTCTCCACCAACTGAACTGATGTTGACAATGGATGCACCAGCTTTCATTTCTTTTGCCGCCTCTTGTGAGAACATGAAGACACTATGGGCGTTTGTGTCCATTATTTTATGCCATTCCATATCATTTGCATCTTCTAATTTAGAACGGATATTCATCCCTGCATTATTGACCAAAATGTCCAATCTGCCGAACGTTTCCACCGTTTTTTTGACGGCATCGCGTATTTGTTCCCGATCTGTAATATCTGCCAATACATACGAAGTTCGGTCGTTACCGATTTCTTTTTGAACATTGATTAAATCCGCCTCTGTGCGTGCCACCAACATAAGATTGGCGCCAGCCTCTGCTATTGCTAGAGCAATAGCGCGTCCAATGCCTTTCCCTGCTCCTGTCACGATTGCGGTCTTGCCTTCCAAACTGAATGATTTCAACATATGATCGCCTCCTCTTCTATTATAATCATTGTTTTCCGTCAATTGCCAAAATCAAACAAACAAAAACCCGACTTGAGTAGAAAAGTCGGGTTGCTGTGCGAAATATCAATTTCTCTAATTGCTTATTTGCTCAAATTATAAAGACTTGTGTATTTCTTCTCTAAATAGTCTGCAAGATAATCTGCATTCAAGCCTTCACCTGTTGCATCTTGCAGAATTTCCAGTGGTTTTTTCATTGCACCGTGCTGGTGGACATTGTCTGTCAGCCATTGACGGATAGGTTCAACATTGCCTTCTTCTAGCAACGCGTCATATTCAGGCAAATCTTTTAACATTGCATTTTTGAATTGCGCTGCATAGATATATCCCAATGCATATGATGGGAAATAGCCGAAACTTGCACCTGCCCAATGGACGTCTTGCAAGATGCCTTCAGCATCTTTCGTTGGCCGGACACCGATATATTCTTCGTATTTCGCATTCCATAGTTCCGGCAAGTCTTTCACTTGCAAATCGCCATTAAAAATCCCTTTTTCAAGTTCGTAGCGGACCATGATGTGAAGTGCATATGACAATTCATCAGCTTCTATTCGAATAAGAGACGGCTTTGCCTCATTAATAGCGCGCAAGTAATCTGCTTTTTCCACGTTATGAAAAGCTTCGGGTGCAGCTTGTTGCAAGTTAGCGTAATTATTGTTCCAAAAATTATCACTGCGACCAATGAAATTCTCGAAAAATAGTGATTGAGATTCGTGAATGCCCATCGATGCTCCGGTTTCAACCGGTAAGCCAGCAAGTTGGCTGCCGAGATTCTGTTCGTACACGGCGTGACCACATTCATGAATCGTGCCAAACACCGCAGTACGGAAATCGGTTTCATCGTATTTTGTTGTGACACGGATATCGTGGCGATTGATATTGGTCATGAACGGATGAACAGTTTCATCTAAACGTCCAGATTCAAAATCATACCCAAGCTGGTCCAAAATTTGCAGGCTGAAATCGCGCTGTGCTTTTTTCGGAAAATGTCTGTAAAGAAAATCGGTTTCCGGCTTGTTGTCGGAATCCGCAATTTTTTGAACCAAAGTACTGATTCGCTCACGCAGTTTGCCGAATACTTCGTCCAGCACTTCCGTAGTCATGCCAGGCTCGTATTGATCAAGAAGCGTATTATATGCACTGCCGTTTTTCTCGCCCCAATAGCCGATCATTTCTTTCGTCGTAGAAACCAACTTCTCTAAATAAGGTTCGAACAAAGCAAAATCGGACTCTTTTTTTGCTGTTTCCCATACAGTTTCCGCTTTCGACCTCAACACAACAAACTGTTTATGAGCAGCCGGTGGCACTTTCTTGCTTAAATCATATTCTTTTCTTGATTCTTCCACCGAACGTTTCAATACCGGATCCAGCTCATCATGAGCTGATTCTAAACTAGACAGTATTTCGCCGAATTCGTCGGAAGTCGATAGGGCAAAAAGTTCTGAAGATAATGTGCCGATCGTTTCAGAGCGCAAATCCGCGCCTTTTTTTGGAGCACCTGTCCGCAAATCCCAATACAACAAGGAAATCGCTTCTTCGTAGGCACGCATTTTGGCCACGTGTTCTTTGTACTGTTGTTGTAAATCCACTAAAATCCCTCCACATAAGCATTAAGTATAAGTGTATCATAAACAGAAAGACCTATACGAAATTTTTTGCAGCAACCGGCAATACTTTGTCCCATAAATGTTCAATGACCAGTTCTTCCTCATTCAGTAATAGATGTATTTCGCCGTAGTCATTTGAAGTACGGATCAAGCGGCCAATTCCTTGTTGAATGCGCAATTGCATGAATGGCAAGTCAATCTCTTCTAAAGGATGATGGCTGAATTTACGTTTTGCTTCAAATACCGGATCTTTTGGCGGCAATGGCAGATCGACAATGATTACTTTCGTCAAAGCTTCACCCGGCAAGTCCAACCCTTCCCATAGATGGTACGAACAAAGCACTTGGAATTTCCCATCTTGGAAATCTTTCACGACCGTCGACAATTCACGGTCCCCTTCGAATTCGATCGTGTTTTGATGATCCAATGGAAGTGATTTTTTGAAATTCTCCATATCGATTTTCGATTTGAACAACACCAAAGTTTGATCTCCGCTCGACAACAGGTCATAAACACGGTTGAACTTCTCTTCTTGCGCAAGTGGATGCTTAAAGATTTTCATAACTTCTTCGTAATCGAAAGGTGACGGAACGGAGAAAGATTGGAAATCATCGATTCCTAAGCTATCTGCGATATACGTAAAGTCTTTTTGAATCGAAAGCGTCGCGGAAGAAAAGATGATCGGCATTTTGCCGTCAAAGAATTTCTCTTCCAAGATATCTGTAACAAGACGCGGCATGATGACAAGCGTTTCAATTTCATCT
Organism: Planococcus sp. (in: firmicutes); assembly: GCA_041553775.1. GTDB lineage: Bacteria > Bacillota > Bacilli > Bacillales_A > Planococcaceae > Planococcus. Next base: position 42,558 of record JBFEIJ010000009.1, on the reverse strand, counting down.
TTCACTTCCAACCAATTAACTGCATCGCCTTTTTCAACGAATAAGTTCATCGCAAACGTATAAAGGTCGAAATATTCTTCCGCTATTTTCAAGTCGTATTCCGGGATGGTATATAATTCCCCTTCAAAAACAAATTCTTCTAACAGCGAATCGATTTTTCGGATCAATTCGTGACCAAGCATTAACAAATCATCTGATTTGACGATTGCTTTACGGTCTTCATCTGACGCAATCGTGTTGGCGCGCAGCACACGGAAAAATTCATTGTGCAAATCGATCGTTTGCTCGATCAACCCCAATGTTTTTTCACGGACTCCATCAACCATAACGCGTTCCGTAACATTTAATAATGTCATCTCCTGCACTTCATAAGTCAATGCACGCTGCGCTGCAAATTCCAACAAATGCCCTTCATCGAGTACAATTTGCGAAACTTCCGGCAAAAGCGGCGTCTGTCCTTCACGGATGCGCGTTTCTTTCGTCCAAATATGTTCCATTAAGAAATCATGTGAACAAATGACAAGATCCGTCGCTTCCCGGTAATGATTACGGTGAATCGTTTGTCCGCATTTATTGCGCAGTTCGCAAGCCGTACAGTTTTGAATCGGGTGGTAGTTTACTTGCTGCCATTCGTCATCCGTAACATCCGGATAACTTGACCGCTCCCCGTAAGGATAGGTGTTCTGCATTGAGTAGGTTTTGTTGACGAATTCAGGCAAGCTAAATTCAATATCATCCAAGAAATCGGCATCGCTGCGTTTTTGCGCGCCTTCTAAACGTTGCAAGCATAAATACTGATCACGCGACTTGGCGAGCCTTACATCCAATTTCAAATCGAATAATGCGTCTAGTCGATCAATGTCCCCGCCTTTTTTTACAAGCTGTTCGATTAAGGTTTCATCAGCGCAAGAAATCAATGCCGGTTTCCCGGTATATCGCGCATAAGCGATGGCCGGCAATAAATAAGCCAAGGTTTTTCCTGTTCCAACGCCCGCTTCAGCAAAAAGTACCGATTTGTCTTTTAACGCTTGTTCAATCTGAAATGCCATGAAAATTTGCTCATCACGCAAATCAAAGCCTTTTTCCGGCAATTCATCGTAAAAAACATCCCCGATCCAGTCATTCAGCGATTCAAAAAATGTTTTGTCTTTCGATAATGGAAATGGTAATGGCTGTCTCATCTAATTCTCCTCACAGAGAAACGGAAGGGCTGTGGCCCTTCCGTTCTCGTGTCATTTATTTTTTCGAGCGTTCTCCCCAAAACTGGAACAAATCCGTGCGGATAAATCCGTTGAACAGTTTCCGTTTTTTCGTGGCCGGCTGGCCGTATAAAGTTTCGAATCTCGCCATTGATGACAACATGTAAACCGACCATGTCGGATGTTTCGAGAAAATGCGTCCCATGTCTTTGATCATTTCTTCGATCACTTCAATCTCACCGATTCGTTCGCCGTACGGTGGATTTCCGACAACGACGCCGTTTTCTTCAATTGTCTTGAAGTCTCTCACTTGGCGTTGTTGGAATTTGATAATGTCCGCAAATCCAGCTTCACGTGCATTTTCTTCAGCCAGTTTGACCATTTTGTGGTCGATATCAGTGCCAAGAATATTTAGCGGTTGGTCGTAATTTGCGAGCTCTTCTGCTTCCTCGCGAACACTGTCCCAAATTTGCTGCGTCATCCATGGCCATTCCTCGCTGTCGAAATCCCGGTTATAACCTGGCGCGATATTTTGTCCGATCATCGCAGCTTCGATTGCAATTGTTCCTGAACCGCAAAACGGATCCACAAACGGACGGTCTGGAGTCCAACGTGATAATTTCACCAAGGCTGCTGCCAATGTTTCTTTTAAAGGTGCTTCACCCTGGTCTAAACGGTAGCCGCGTTTATGCAAGCCTGCACCACTCGTATCGATTGATAATTGCACTTTGTCTTTCAAAATTGACACTTCAATCTTAAAGCGCGCTCCTGACTCATCCAAAAATGAATTGCGGTGATACGCTTTTTTCAAACGTTCCACGATCGCTTTTTTCACCAATGCCTGACAATCAGGTACACTGTATAGCTTCGATTTTACCGATTTTCCTTGTACGGGAAAATTCGCATCAACTGGCAAAAATTTCTCCCATTCCAATGCTTTCGTTTGTTCAAACAATTCATCAAATGTGTATGCGCTAAACTCGCCAGCAATGATCTTTACGCGATCTGCCGTCCGTAGCCAAAGGTTGGTGAACGCGATATCGCGCTCGTCGCCTTCGAAAAACACTTTTCCATTCTCTGTTTGCGTTTCATAACCAAGCTGTTTCAATTCATCTGCCACGATGGATTCTAAACCCATTGCCGCTGTCGCTAATAATTTAAATTTAGTCATAATTGCTCCTTTTCCTGTCCTCTATTTTTTAATGGGACAAGTTCAATCCGATTCCATAATAAGTAGAAAAGCTCCCCGCAAGGAGAGCCTTTAATAAGCATTTTAAAGCCAAACGAAATTCTATAAGCCATGTTTTGTTTCCACGTACTCAAACAGCTTTCGCCTCGTACTAGTGGACGGCAACCATCTATCTGCAAGCTAAGCTTGCCTCTTCCTCCGTTGGATTCCATCGGAAAAGTGCCCCTACCATAATTTGGGTTTCTCACTCGCGGGGTTTACCTCGTTCCACCTGCATAATTTCTTATGCAGCTCCGTCACTGTGGCACCTTCAGGGTATTTCGGCCATATCCAAAGACTTAGGCGTTCTACCCGCCGTCAACCGCCAAAGCGGCTGCCCCAGCTTATTGTTTCGCTGAGCGCGATCACTACGTCCATTGCAGGGCCGTGTGAGCATGGACTTTCCTCTCCAGACTGAACTGGAGCGATTGCCAGAATTTCAGATGGCTTAACAAGTATACGCTATTTGAGCGAAACTTTCAATCCCATTCAATTGTTATTCAATTTACTGCCAAACACGTGGTTTTCTAAATGCGACAATCGACGCAAAATGTCGAAATTCGTTGTTCCTGGAGCAGGAGTTGCCTGTTTTCTCGGCATATCTTCCAACTCGGTGCGCAAGCGCTTGTTTTCATTTTGCAATTGTTCGATTTTGTTTGTGAAAATTTCATAGTCCTGGATGATTTCGTCTAAAAAATGATCGACTTCATCCTGATTGTATCCACGCATGCCTGTTTTAAAGTCTTTTTCCAAAATATCTTTCGCTGTGAATTTATTGTCCATTTTAATCGTCCTTCCGTATCGTGCAACTAGATATTGACGTTTATGCATAAAAAAACTTACTTTACGCTAAGTATAGCATAAGGCAAGTTTTGCGTGTCTAGTTCTTATTAAGTTCCGTCTGATTTTTTTGTTTTTTTTCATCGAGTCGTTTTAATCGTTTATGAATATCCAGTTCAAGCGATTTTCGCACGCGGGTATGTTCACTCGCTTCTTTAGCAAAATTGGCCATGATGATCGCCTGGTCGAGATCTCGCACTTGATGTTCATACAGTTTGGAAGCATGCACCCACGCTTCTACTTCCACTGCTCCTCGAAGATGTGGAGCCGCTTCTTTAAAAAGCTTGAGAGCATCTGCGTGGTCGCCGTTGCGCTTTTTTTGGATTGCCAGAAAAAAGCGAGCCATTGCGGAGTCACTGCCCCGCTGTTGAGTGACGTGTTCCAAATAAGCAGCACTTTGATCGTATTGCTTCAAGTCGGCATACCATTTGCCGATATTCGTATAAGCTCCGCTTGTTTCCGATAGCATGTCTTCCATTAAAAGATCAGAAGACAAAACATAAAGCGACACGAGCGACAAAATATCCAATTCGTTATGGAATAATACTTTGCCAAGTCCTTCCGTGTAGCCGCTCTTGACTGCATCCAGGTAAATGGGCGGAATGAGAAAACCCGGAACATCCCCGACGCGTTCAAAGCCCAGTTTTTCTGTTTCAATCGTGCTCAGTTTCATGCGCTCGAGTTCATTTTTCCAAATTCGCTTTGTGCCGTGAAACAAATCAATTTGTTTCGGCGTAGGCAGCTTCGGCAATGTTTGACGGTGCATTGTCCACCTCGAAGTCAACTGCGGCCAATCAAAACTTTTGCCATTATACGAAAAAATGGTGGGTTCCTCTTCTTGCCACAGACCGGTTTCATACAAAAATGCGGCTTCGTGTGAAGGGTCCGGCATGACATATTGGGTCATTTCAAAATGGTCCGACTTTTTCACCAAAATGCCAATCAGAAAAATATAAGCTCCTGTCCCGCTCAAACCGGTCGTTTCGGGATCAAAAAACAGAATCGGGTCTTCTTTTTTTAATTTGAACGGATGTTCAAAAGGCACTTGTTCCCAAGCCATTCGTACCCGGTCCAATTCAACTAAACTGACGTTGCCATGTATGGTATCAAGCGGATAGCGGATTCGTTTGGTATACACAAAGCCAAACCGGTTTTCCACCAATTCCAAACCGATGCCCGCCCATGCTTCTGCATGGGCGGGACGTTCGATGGTCTTTGGTTTTTGCGATTTTTTGACCGGCTGCTTTTTCAGCATGCCTTTCATCTGCATCAATTTATTTTCAAACGACATTGGTCGGTCACCTCTCTTTTCGAAGCTCGCTCAACAAGTCGATCACGTGATTTTTCATGCCGACGGCTGCGTCTTGCGCACCGATGCATGAGGGACAGCCATCAAAACATGGGCATTCTTCTACATGCTGCTGTGCTTTTTCAAGCAGCGGCTGCCACAAATCATAGATGCGTTCACTGATGCCGATGCCGCCCGGATATGAATCATGGATAAAAAATGACGGCAAGTCATTATGGGGCGATTTCACTTGCGGCACGACATGAACATCGCGTCTGTCGCATTGCACAAAAATCGGGATGAACGATTCGATTGCATAAGCAGCTCCTGTCATGGTATCCGACAGCTCCGAATCGCTGAATTCTTCAGGTTTCATAAAACTTAGCCACGTGGATGAAGTGTGAAGCTCTTCAGCGGGCAATGAAATCGGTCCTGATCCAATATTATCGTGTGTATCGAACCGGATTTTCTTGAAAATCGTTGGCATCGCTAAGACAGCAATATCCCCATACTGCACATCCGCACCGTTGAATTTTTTCGTTTTGTCTTCGCTCATCACTTTTAATTCGATTGCTAAATTCGCATCGGTGAAATAATCCACATCGACTTCAGTGACATACGCTTTCTTTTCTTCCCAATCCAAAATCTCGACTTGGAATTGCGTACCTTGGTGCAAGTAGATCGCTTCTTCATGCAATAATGTCATCGCGCTAAAGCGGTCCATCTCACCGATAACCCGGGTATTAGCGGGCACCGATTGGTCGATGATGACAACATTCTCCTGCGATGCAGAACGCAGTGATATATCATGGGCAGGAAAACGGTCGCTCATCCAATGCCAGCGGTCACTCGTGCGCACCAATACTCCTTGTTCCTGCAAATATTCCAGCAATTCCTGAACATCGAATTCCCCGTATTGATCGTTTGTTGAAAACGGAAGTTCAAAAGAAGCACATTTCAAATGATCCATTAAGATGATGATGTTTTCCGGATGAATACGCGCTTCTTCCGGTGATTGATCCAATAAATATTCAGGATGGTTGATGATGTATTGATCAAGCGCAGTGGATTGCGCGACATAAACGACCAAGGATTCATCCTGCCTTCTGCCAGCACGTCCAGCCTGTTGCCAAGCGCTCGCTATATTGCCGGGATATCCGGTCATGATGCAAGCTTGAAGTTGTCCGATGTCCACACCGAGTTCCAGTGCGTTCGTCGAAACAACACATTGAATCGATCCGTCGCGCAAGCCTTTTTCAATCGCACGCCGTTCGGTCGGCAAATAGCCCCCTCGGTACCCTTTAATCGATTCGTCTTGCAATTTCGTTTTCGTAATGGCTTTCAAATACGTAACGAGCATTTCCACCCGCACACGGCTTTTAGCGAACACGATGGTCTGAATGCCTTGCTTGATCAGATGCGTTGCGAGGTCCCGTACTTCAAGGACTGCGCTTCTGCGAACGCCAAATGTCGGATGGACGATAGGCGGATTGTAAAAGACGATATGTTTTTTACCGGACGGCGCACCATTTTGATCGATTAACCTATGTGCTTCATTGGTCAGATTTTCTGCAAGTTCTTTCGGATTGGCAATTGTTGCAGATGTGCAGATAAACACCGGGTTGCTGCCGTAAAACTCACAAATGCGTTTCAAGCGGCGGATGACGTGCGCCACATGCGTGCCGAACACACCTTTATACGTATGAAGTTCATCGATGACAATATAATGAAGATTTTCAAATAACGATACCCATTTCGTATGATGCGGCAAAATGGCCGAATGCAGCATATCCGGATTGGTCATCACGATTTGCCCAGCTTTTCTTACCTTAGTGCGAATCGCAGGAGAGGTGTCGCCATCGTATGTGTAAGACAGAATGTCTTTCTCCGTTTTTTCGATTAAATCATGAAGATCGCTTTTCTGGTCCTGCGCCAATGCTTTTGTCGGAAATAAATACAATGCGCGTGCGCCAGGATCGTTGAGGATTTTATGAAGCACAGGCAAATGGTAGCAATACGATTTACCAGAAGCAGTTGGCGTCACTGCTGTAAACGACTTGCCATCCATAGCCAAATCGAAAGCTTCGCGTTGATGCGTATACAGTTGTTCGATTCCCTTTTTACGCAAAGCTGCCTTTAAATTTTCATGCATCGCTGCCGGAAAGTCGGCGTATGCGGCAGGCTTTTCCGGTTTCGTGTGCCAATGTTCGATCCGTTCCATCATGTCCGGCTCAGTTTTCCATTCCGCCAGTAATTCGGGAAGTTTCTTTTTTCTAATCATTTGCCTTCGCTCTTTTCGTCAATCGCCAGCATTAGCGTTTGCAATGTGTATTGCGCCGCTTGAATGGTCTGGACAAAGCGTTTTTTACTTGTCTCTTTATAAAAACTTTGCACAAATACTTGAGCCATGCCTTCAGCTGCTGTATCAATCGTGGGTTTGTGTGCGTATTTCGGTCGTTCTTGTTGAATATATAACAACGATTCCCGTTGCCATTCATTTATCTTTTCATGCCAATAATCCGCGTAAGGCTTTACATCTTCATAAAAATCAGGAACCGCATCTTTTTCACGCATGTCAAAAAAGCGATCCAAGCATTTTCCACACTCATCAAATAAGGCGGAAGAGAGTTCTTTAACAGTCATTTTCGCGTCCCTCCATTGCCTTTAGTTTATCATATAAGCAAAAGCTTCACTAACTTATCGAACAGGCATTCTTTTCATTTGGTTTCAGTGCGGGAATCCGCTATTATAAGGCTAGCTTGTTTGAAACCTTTCATACCGGCCGGCGTCTTAGTCCGTGTGATATGATAACATAAGCGAGGTGTATCACAATGGCAATAAATTATCCGAACGGCAAGAAATTTACTCCACCTAAAGAACAACCGATAAAAAAGAAAAAAAAGGATTTCTCTTTCAGTAATCGGGGTAAAACTTTAGAGGATGAGTTAAATGAAACCAATGAATACTATTTGCAATTAGGACTTGCAGTCATTCATAAAAAGCCGGTTCCTGTCCAAATCGTAAAAGTCGAATATCCGTCCAGAAGTGCAGCAGTTATCCGGGAAGCCTATTTCCGAGCTCCTTCCACAACGGATTATAATGGCGTCTGGAATGGACGCTATGTCGATTTTGAAGCAAAAGAAACGGAAAACAAAACGTCTTTTCCGTTGAAAAACATTCATGAACACCAAATCCACCACATGTCTCAAGTCGTGAAGCATGATGGACTGGCGTTTATGATCATCCGTTTTTCAGCATTGCAGCGATATTTCATCATCCGCTTTGAAGCGCTCCAAGTTTTTTGGGATCGCATGATCACCGGCGGCCGTAAATCCATTACGCTGCAAGAAATCGAAGACATTGCGATTGAAATCATGCCTGGAGCTTTTCCACGCATCGATTACCTCCCTGCCCTCAAACACTTTAACAAAACGTAAACGAAAGCGAGGAACCGATTGTGAGCGAAAAACCAGTTTCGCGCGAACAGCGCAGAAAAGCAATCGAACAACAAAAAAAGAACAAAACGAAAAAAGGCAAGAAACCTTCCCGAGGGGGATGGATCAAACGAATTATCCTAGCAATCTTTATGATAGGACTTATTGGTCTCGTCTTCGGTCTTGGCCTCTTCGCCTATTACGCAAGCAGCGCTCCGGAAATTGATGAAGAACTGCTCCGCGATCCGATCAGTCCGACGATTCTAGCTGCTGACGGCAAAACAGAAATTCCTTATATGACGGCTGAGAACCGTGAATACATCGAATACGAAGATATTCCGAAAATAATGGAAGAAGCCATTCTTGCCACAGAAGACAATCGCTTTTATGATCATTCCGGAATCGATGTTATTCGCTTAGGCGGCGCAGTAATTGCCAACATTACAGGTGGCTTCGGATCTCAAGGAGCCAGTACGATCACTCAACAAGTTATCAAGAACTCATTCCTTTCCAATGACAAAACTTTAAAGCGTAAAGCACAAGAAGCATATTTGGCTTATAAACTTGAGAAGGAATATGAAAAAGAAGAAATTTTCGAAATGTATTTCAACAAAATTTTGATGTCAGGCAGTATTTATGGGTTTGGCACTGCTTCACAGCATTTCTATGGCAAGCCATTAAACGAATTGGAATTGCATGAAGTAGCCCTTCTTGCAGGTATGCCGCAAAGTCCGAACGGCTACAACCCTTTCAACAATCCTGAACGCGCTGAAACGCGCAGAAACGTCGTTTTGAAATTGATGGAGCAGCATGGCAAGATTACAACAGAAGAAAAAGAAACAGCACAAGCAGCTTCAGCAACCGATTCACTGCTACCTGAAGATCAACGCAAAAAAACAGTCGCAACCGATGAATACATTGCGTTTATGGAAATGATGGAAAAAGAATTGGAATCCCTCGACGGCGAATATGCAATGGACGAAGGGTTAACCATTCATACGACATTAGATCCAGCGGCTCAAAAAGCAGTCAATGAAGCAATGTCTTCTGATTTGTTTTTTGATGAAGATGTTCAATCAGCTATGACCGTGGTTGATACGAAGACCGGCGGCATTCGTGCTGTTGGTGCTGGTCGCGATTACGGCGGCGATATCCGCATCAACCGCGCCACAGCAAAAGACCGCATAATCGGTTCAACGATCAAGCCATTGATCGATTACGGTCCAGCAATCGAATACCTTGACTGGTCAACCGGTGAAACAGTTGAAGATGAACCGATGTCATACGAAAGCGGTCAAGAAATCCGCAATGTGGATGGTGAATTCTTAGGCACGATGTCCATCCGGGAAGCCCTTTATCGCTCACGCAATATCCCAGCCGTAAAAACATTGCAAGAAGTCGGGACGGAAAACGCTTCAGACTTCACGAAGAAATTAGGGCTAAATATTGAAAATGTCTATGAATCCACTGCATTAGGTTCAGACAATATTTCTACTGTTGACATGGCCGGCGCATTTGCAGCATTCGGCAATAACGGTACGTATACAAAACCCCATACCATTACAAAAATTGTGTTCCGTGATGGCACAACCGAACAAATCGTCAAGCCGGAACCGGTTCAAGCGATGAAAGACAGCACCGCTTATATGGTAACGGATATGCTTCGTGACGTTGTTGATACCGGTATTAGAGGATCGACAGGCAAAGAAGCAGCAATCAGCGGTTTGGATTTGGCTGGAAAAACCGGTACTTCCAACTATACAGAAGAAGAGTTAACTGACTATAATCTTGATGCCACATCCGCTCCAGACATTTGGTTTGCGGGCTATACACCGGAATACTCCATCTCAGTATGGAGTGGCTACCCGACACGCGCTGTCGGCATCGATACGGATTCAAATGAACGATTGCTGGCTCAACGCTTGTTCAAGAGCGTGATGTCACAAATTTCCACGAGCGACAGCGGTACTTTCAAACAGCCCGATTCGGTTGTAGAACTTGAAGTTGAAAAAGGAACTTCTCCTTTGAAGCTAGCTAGTCCGTACACACCTTCCGATCTACGGAGTACTGAATTATTCGCTAAAGGAACTGAGCCAAGCCAAGTTTCTGAACGATATGTACAAGAAGACCTTGATGCACCTTCTGGTCTTCGCGCTAAAGTAGACGGCGATAGCGTCGATCTATCTTGGAAATACGGCAAAGTAGATGATGTCGCATTTGAAGTTTCTTTAGAAGTTGATGGATCCAGTTCAGTACTAACAACGACTGGTGATAAGAGCTATACCTTTAACGGACTCGAAGAAGGTAAAACGTATACGTTCCGCATTACCGCAGTAAATGACGATCAGCGAAGCGATCCTGCTTCTGTATCGGTTGAAATTGCTGCTCAACCGGAAGAGCCGGAGGAAGAACCTGCGGAAGACCCGGAAAAAGAGAAAGAAGATAAAGAGAAAGAAAAAGAAGATAAAGAAAAAGAGAAAGAAGATAAAGAAGAGCCTGCTGATGAGGAACCAGCGGATGAAGAACCTCCTGTTGAAGAGGAACCCGCCGATGAAGGTGACGAAGCACCACCTGAAGATGGAAGCGGTGGAGACAGCGAAGCCACTCCTTCTGCTGCTACTCCAGAAGCGCCTAAAGATGGCGAAACGAAAGAGAAAAGTGAAAAGAACGAAAAGAGCGGCAAAGACGAAAAAGAACAAAAAGATTCAAGCGCTACTGATTCAAGCAAGAACGATTCAACCGAGTAACATAAATTGAATTGACACGCTCACCATACTAAAATACCCTCGAAGCTTTGGCTTCGAGGGTATTTTTATAATTTATTATTCAATTGGACCCGTTTTGAAGAAATTGTTTTTTTCATTTCGACAAACAATTCATCCAATTGGCGAAATGCTGCGAATGTTGACGAATGCGTCGTGATAAAGTCCAAGCGGTCCTGACAATTCAGCGGATAGAGCTCCCCACCGCATTCCGCTAACAGCGCGTTGAAGAGTTGAGTGCCTTGCAAAAGGAAACCAGCAGCGTGTTTGCTGCGCGTCTGATGCGCGTCCTGCAATTCTATCTTCAACCCATGCCACTCGTTAAAATACGGATCAATTGTTTTATTCGATAACTTTTGTGACTGTTTCACGTTTGACCAGTCCTTTTTTCTCTCGCTTCTTGCCTTCTCTGCACCGGTCGAATAACGGGCAAATATGACATCCTGGATTCTGGGATTTGCAATGGTAGCGGCCAAAAAATATGATTTGATGATGGGTTTTCGACCAATCTTCAGCAGGCGTCTTTTTCATAATGGTTTCTTCCACTTGAAGCGGGTTGTCTTTCCAGCGATTTAAACCAAGTCTTTTGGCAACACGTTCCACATGTGTGTCGACGGCTAAAGCAGGAATACCAAATGCAACCGATACAACGACATTTGCCGTCTTTCTGCCGACCCCTGGCAATGTGGTCAATAAATCTCTATCCGCAGGCACCGTGCTATCGTATTCATCGATCAATATTCGGCTAAGTGCTTGAATGTTTTTCGCTTTATTGCGGAACAACCCAATCGACCGGATATCATCCTGCAGCTCTTCTAGCGGCACTGCCGCATAATCTTCAGGACTTGAGTACTTTTGGAAAAGCGTCGCTGTGACTTTGTTGACCAATTTATCCGTACACTGAGCCGACAGCAAGGTAGCAATCAGCAAATCGAATGGATTTCGGTGAATCAACTCACAATGAGCGTCGGGAAACATTTCATCCATTTCTTCCAAACATAAAAGCCATTCCTTTTTCGACATCATAAGATCACCTTCTAGTTCCGGTCCTCCAACCAATTGTAAAACTGTACTTTTTTTGTATTTGAAGCTGCAGGCTGAAGTTGGATATTTTTCTCTCTGAACGAGCTGGCATGTTTAGTGACTTCGTTGCTCGTTTTGATATTTTTCTTTTTCCATTCGAATAAGATTCGGTCCACATAGCGCAAACTGATTTTTTGGGATATGACTGCTTCTTTCAATGCCATGCGGATAATAGCTGGGGTGTGTCCATCTTGGTCCATCCACATTGAAATTGTTTCAATTTCCATCGGTGACAAAAATCGTCCGAATTCTTGTTCAAAAAGCTGAAAAATTTCGCCTTCCAATTCTTTTTGAGAAGCTTCCTGCTCAACGACACGTTCTTTATAAACACAATCGAGCAAGCGGTCCCATAGCGGCAATAAGGAGATTCGCTCTGTCAATACGTCTTCTCCCGGTTCTTGTTCGATGGCCAGAAATCCTTGCTGCATCAATTTCTGCAGCATCGTCGTCACATTGGTTTGTGTCGCCATCATGCGGGCACCGATTTCGTCAGGCGTCGGAAATGTATTACCAGCCTGTTGATAGGCATGAATATGCATGATGAGCATCGCTTCTTCATCGGTTATCTTCAACTCTTTATAAAATTGAAAAAAGAGCTGGGAAATGTTAACATTCCCCTGCTCGATCCAGGTGTGCAATCGATTCGGCTGTTTCATATCCCAACCACCTTTCTATTCTTTACTCTATTGTTGATATTGTAGATACTTAAAAAGTTATTTTTTTAGAAATAGGGAGATTCATTTATCTATCTAATTCCAAAATCTGTTAAGGGTACAAACGGTTCAACAAGCGTGGGAATGGAATCGACTCACGAACGTGCTCTACTCCGCTGAGCCAAGCTACTGTCCGTTCTAATCCTAATCCAAAGCCAGAATGCGGCACTGCGCCGTATTTGCTGAGATCTAAATACCAAGCGTAGGCTTTTTCATCCAACCCATGTTCAGCGATACGCTGTTTCATCAATTCGTAATCGTAGATCCGTTCAGACCCACCGATGATTTCGCCGTATCCTTCTGGAGCGATCAAGTCTGCACAAAGCACAACGTCATCGCGGTCCGGATGCGGTTGCATATAGAAAGGTTTGATGCCAATTGGGTAATTTGTGATGAATACCGGCATCTCATGATTTTCAGCGATTGCTGTTTCATGCGGCGAACCGAAATCATCTCCCCATTTGATGTCATCAAAACCGTTGTCGTTCAACCATGTTATGGCATCATCGTAAGAAATACGCGGGAATGGCGCATTTATTTTTTCAAGTTTCGAAGTGTCGCGTCCTAGACGTTCCAATTCCAATTGGCAATTTTTCAATACCGATTGAACAAGGTGCGCCACAAATTGCTCTTGAACTTCCAAGCTTTCAGCGTGTTCAACAAATGCCATTTCCGGTTCGATCATCCAAAATTCAATCAGATGGCGGCGTGTTTTGGATTTTTCAGCACGGAACGTTGGACCGAAAGAAAATACTTTACCAAGCGCCATTGCTGCAGCTTCCATATACAATTGACCGGATTGAGACAAATAAGCATCTTCATCAAAATACTTAGTCGCAAACAATTCTGAAGTTCCTTCAGGAGCAGATCCTGTCAAAATCGGAGGATCCACTTTCACAAAGCCATTGTCATTGAAAAATTCATAAGTCGCACGGATGATTTCGTTGCGGATTTTCATTACTGCGTGTTGTTTGCGTGAACGCAGCCATAGATGACGGTTGTCCATCAAAAATTCCGTACCGTGTTCTTTTGGCGTAATTGGGAAGTCTACTGCTTCATTGATCACTTCAATTCCGCTAACAGCTAACTCGTAGCCAAATGTAGAACGTGAATCTTCTTTTACTTCACCCGTAACGTAAAGCGAGGTTTCTTGTGTTAACGATTTAGCAGCAGCGAAAAGTTCATCGCCTACTTCAGCTTTCACTACGACTGCTTGTACAAAGCCTGAACCGTCGCGCAATTGCAAGAATGCAATTTTTCCGCTTGACCGTTTATTGGATACCCAAGCGCCTAATTTAATTGTTTGTCCGTTGTATTTTGCCATTTCAGCAATTGTAATCTTTTTCATCATAGCCTCCAGAAATTATATTGCGTTTAGTCTTGCCATTTAGATGTAACGAAATGATGGATGCGCTCCACTGCTTCCGTCAAAGCTTCGAGTGAAGTTGCATAAGACAAGCGAATCGTTGCCGGTGCCCCAAAACCAGAACCTGGTATAACAGCGACATTCGCTTCCGTCAACAATCCTTCAACAAAGTCATCCACTGATGCGTAGCCGGTTTTCTGCGCTGCTTCTGCTACATCCGGCAGCAAGTAAAATGCACCTTGCGGACGGATAACAGTGAATCCTGGAATCGCTTGGATTTTTGAAAACACTGTTTCGAGCCGGCTTTCAAAAGCCTGCCGCATTTCTTCGACAGCATCTTGCGGTCCATTATACGCCTCGATAGCAGCATATTGCGAAGTTGTTACCGGGTTCGATGTTGAATGGCTTGCTAAGTCTGTCATCGCTTTGATCAGCGCAGCATCACCAGCCGCATAGCCGATTCTCCACCCGGTCATGGAATGTGATTTAGAGACACCATTAATGATGATTGTGCGGTTTTTCGCATCTTCCGAAAGCTCTGCAATCGATGTGTGAACGGTATCGCCATAAATCAGTTTTTCATAAATTTCATCAGATACGATTAAAATATCCGACTCGCGGCAAACTTCTGCAAGTTCCTGCAGTTCTTCTTTTGAATAAATCATGCCTGTCGGGTTGCTCGGCGAATTAATGATCACCGCTTTAGTTCGCTCTGTAATGGCTTCTTTCAATTGTTGAGGTGTTATTTTATATTGCTGGCTGGCAGTCGCTTCTATGTATACCGGAACACCTTCAGCCAACTTCACTTGTTCAGGATAACTCACCCAATAAGGAATTGGAATGATCACTTCGTCGCCTTCATTTAGCAACACCTGGAACAATGTATACAAAACATGTTTTGCCCCGATGCCGACCATTATTTCGTTCGACTTGTACGATAATTGTTGATCACGCTGCAATTTATCGATGATTGCTTGTTTTAAAGCCGGCAGTCCACCGGCAGGCGTATATTTCGTATGCCCTTCTTTCATTGAACGATAAGCTGCTTCAATGATGTTTTCAGGTGTATTATAATCCGGTTCACCTGCACCAAGACCGATAATATTCACGCCTTGCGCTTTTAACTCATTGGCTTTCGCCGTGATTGCTAAAGTTGTCGAAGGTGTTAATGTTTGAACGCGCTCTGCTAATTTAATCAATTTTTCCAACCCTTTCACATGTTCAGGATTTCTTTCCATATCGTGCCATCATCCGCTAGAACGTAAACGTAATTGAGCTTTCCATCGTCATTGATAAATACGACTTCCCAAACGGGTCCATCTTTTTCCAAGCCTAGTTTCGTATGAAGAACTTCTTTCACTGCCATTCCTTCAAAAGCGGCTCCTCGGGCTTGTTTTGCATTAATGGCATTTTCCATCATCAATTCACGGGTTTCCCCTTCGTTTACAGGGACAAATACCGCCTTCAATTTGCCTTCTGCATCTGTTCCAATCACCGTGACAGCCGTTTGCGAACTGGTATAAACGTACGCTTGCTTGACTTCCGTCAATAAGTTGTCGCTTTTCACGCGATCGATCGCTTGCTGTTCCACTTCTGTGAAAGGCTTATTGCCTGCCACTAAGACGATGATCATCAATGCAACTGCTAGAAACGACAGAAACCCAACTATAAATATAACCCATTGTTTCATTTTCTCACCTATGTTTTATAAATTGTAAAAACCGCTTTTTCTGGATCTTCCTTATCCAGCGCTAATCCGAACATCAAATTATCGTGTTTCAAAGTTCGGTTCAATGCATCGACGACTTTATACAAATCGGCTTGATAATTGACTGTCACAGTCGACAGTATTTCGATTTTCGATTCCATTAGAGCGATCTTCCCTTCTGTATGTGCGGTTTCACTTGATATCATTGCTTATTATACCAATGTTCAATATCCGTTACCATCTTTTCCAATGACACTTTTGAGACCTTTACGCGCGGCAGCGCATTCAAAAATTCAACACCGTAGGACTTTGTTTCGATGCGCCGGTCCAGAACGATGAACAAGCCTTGGTCTTCTTTTGAGCGGATCAGGCGTCCGAAACCTTGGCGCAGCCGAAGCACCGCTTCAGGCAACGCGTAGTACATGAAAGGATTGATGCCTTCTTTTGTGATCGCTTCCGATTTGGCTTTGAAAATCGGTTCATCCGGAGACGTGAACGGCAATCGCACGACTACGACAGCGCGTAGGGCGTCACCTGGCACATCGACCCCTTCCCAGAAGCTATTCGTGCCAAAGAGCACCGACTTCTGAAATCGCTGAAACGACTTTAAGAGCTTCATACGGCTGCCAGAAGTCATTCCTTGCGCGAACAGCATATAGCCTTCTAAGAGACCCGTATCTTGTATGAGATCCACTGTTTTCCGCAACATGTCTTGCGAAGTGAACAATACGAAACAGCGACCTTCTGTCACTAACACCGTTTGAATCACGGCGTCCGCAACCGCTTCAATGTATTCCGTTTGCGACACTTGCTGAATTTCAGGCATATCGTCAACAATAAAAACCCGTGCACCTTGATAGAATTCTTCAGGCGGCTTGAACTTGGTGATCGGCACATGACTTGGTATGCCGAGCTGATTGACGATAAACCGTTCATTCGATGGCACACTCATAGTACCAGACAACCAGATGATTGATTTATTGCCACGAACAGGTGCTATGACGCGCTGAACAATTGACGTCACTTCGAAAGGACGTTTGTAAAATGATAAACTGGTCGGCAAACTTCTCAAATCCGCTTCAAGCCAGCTTACTTCATCTTCCAACGGAAAGACGAAAATCTCCCCGAACTCAACTGCTTTGACCATCAATTCTTCGGTCCAATAACGCCAGTCTGAAATGATTAATTTGTCTTGTACAGACGTTTCTGTCAGCCGCTCTGCTTTTTGCAAAACGAGTTGAGACAAATCAATCCAGTCGTTGAGAAATCCAAGAAGTTCCATGAACCGCTGTTTATCAAAATCCAACTCATTTAAAAGCGTGGAACATTTCTTATGCCGGCTGCCTTGGAATTTCGCATAGAATGCTGCACCTAATAACGTAGTCGTTTCATCAAACAACGCGGTAAACTTCAGAAATAACGATTCAAGTTTAAGCAGTTCCGGCACTTTGGCAAATCCGTTTGATTCGGCCGATTGATAAAGCCGATAAAACAATTGCTGATCATCGTAAGTGCCCAATTGACCGAAAATATATTTCCATTGAGTGTAAACGAAAGTTTTTTCATGCTGCGAAATCGCCGATTGCACAACTTGGTGCGCCTCATCCCAAATATAAGCCCCGACATTCGCCAATATGCTTTGATGCGGCATGCGCTGGTTCAGCAAAAACGAATGATTCGTAACAATGATTTGAGCGTTTTTTGACTTTTCGAGTGCATATTCGTAGAAATCATAACGTCTTTCATCACGCGACAATCTTCTTAAATGCGAACGTCGTATCTTATCAAGCACGATTTGTCCGCCGCTAGAAGCATTCAATTCATTGATATCTCCAGTCTCCGTTAAATTCAGCCAAATCAACACCTGCATAATCGTAAACGATTCATCATATGACTCGTCTTGACCGTGGACCAATTCAACAAATCTAGGCAAATCGATGTAATGCGCGAGCCCTTTAATCAATGCGATTTTCACCGGGGAGCCGACCAACCGGCTAACAATTTCGCCTTCTTTTTGAACGAGCTGATCTTGCAAATGAGTGGTATACGTGCTGACCACCACTTGCTCACCCGTTTCAATCGCGTAGTTAACAGCTGGCAATAAATAAGCTATGGTTTTTCCCATGCCTGTGGAAGCTTCAATCACCAGTTCATTTTTAGTGATTAATGCTTTTTCAATAGAAGCCATCATATCGAATTGACTTTGGCGCTTTTCAAATTTCGGGAAGACTTCTTCAAGCGATTTTTCCCAGTCATGGACGGGCTTGTATGCCTCACCGACTTCTTCGGGTCTGCCTCGATACTTAAGCGGAATGCCATAGAAATAATCACATTGCGCCGGTTGTTCTCCGCGTTTTTTCTGTGTCAATTCAAAAAACAAGCGGGAAAGATCCGATTTCAATTGAAATGAGCGTTTATGAAGCAATGCTAATGTGTCATAGGGCAGTGAACCGAAATCTTCTTTCGCTTTCAAAAACAAATGCGCAGTAGCCATTGCATCATCATCTGCCCGATGTGCATTTTCTAACGGGATGTTCAACACCGATGCAATATCCTGCAATTTATAGCTGAACGCAGTCGGGTACATTAACCGCACCATTTCAACGGTGTCCATCGTCAGGCCTTGCCATTTCGGGAATCCGCTTCGCTGCAATTCAGCTTGTAAAAAAGGCAAATCAAAATTCGTATTATGGGCTACAAATACCGCGTCCTGAAGCATGCTGTAAATTTTTGCTGCGTGCGCTTCGAAAGGCTGCGCATCTTCTACATCTTTATCTGAAATACCCGTCAGATCTTGTATAAAAAACGGGATTTTTTTCAATGGATTGATGAACTCTGTATATGTATCGATTATGATGTCATTTTCAATCGTGACGATCGCCAGTTGAATAATCCGGTCACCTTTTGCAGGGGAATGTCCCGTTGTTTCAATATCGACAACGACGTATTTTTGGGTGTTCATTGCAACCCCTCTTTCTCAGGTGATTCATTCTTTAAAAATTGTACCATATCCCCCTGTTTTGCGCTGTCAACGGGAATAGGAAATCTCTGTGTGCGGTTTTAATAGTACCAAGTTTTTTGTAGCTATAGTTCAAGCTGATTGTTATTCGAAAAGTAACTCTTTAAAACACAAATAAAGCGGACACTCAGCATGGGCCGGTTGTCCGCTTACTTAAACTTTCAATTACATGATAGTTGCTTCAGGTTCGTAGTTGATAATTTCACGAATTTCGTTGTTTTCACCCATAATCGCGACAGTTGGTTTGTGGTTAGGCGCTTGTTCGTCCATTACATAACCGTAAGTCAGGATAATGACGATATCTCCGCGTTGAACAAGGCGAGCGGCTGCACCGTTCACACAGATAACGCCGCTTCCGCGTTCACCTGCAATAATATACGTTTCAAAACGTGCACCATTATTATTATTGACGACGTGGACTTTCTCGTTTGCCAGCATACCCACTTCATCCAGGATATTTTGGTCAATTGTAATGCTTCCGACATAGTTCAAATCGGCCTCGGTTACAGTGGCACGGTGTATTTTGGAATTGAGCATCATTCTAAGCATCATTTAGTTCTTCCCTTCTACTGTAAAAATAATATTATCAATCAATCGAGCTTTTTCAAATTGTACCGCAAGCGCCAAAATGGCTTGATCTCGTATATGTTGATCCAATGTCGGATACGACAATAATTCAATATAATCGATCTTGCCTGAAACTTCGCGCTCCAGATATTCAGTGACCAACTGAACCGCGTCTTTGTCATTAAGCACCGCTTCTTTGCCTATCAACAAGGCCTTCCGCAAATGAACGGCTTCTGTTCTTTCCTGTTCGCTTAAATACACATTGCGCGAGCTTTTGGCCAGACCGTCATCTTCACGAACGGTTTCGCCTCGACGAATGCTGAGCGGAAAATTAAAATCTTCTACTAGCGATTCGATGATCGCTAATTGCTGCGCGTCTTTTTGCCCAAAATAAGCCCGGTCCGGCTGCACTAAGTGAAACAATTTCGTGACAACTTTTAACACTCCATCAAAATGTCCGGGACGTTTAGCACCACATAGCACATCTGCAAGCGCGCCAGCAGATAGCTGAATAGGGGTTTCTCTAGGGTACATTTCTTCTGCAGTTGGCGCAAAAATGACATCGGTCCCTGCGGCTGCCGCAAGCTTGCTGTCTCGTTCCAAATCTCTCGGATAACGGTCAAAGTCTTCATTCGGTCCAAATTGAGCTGGATTGACGAATATACTCATGACGACTTTAGCGTTTTCCGATTTTGCCATATCCACTAACGAAATATGGCCTTCATGCAAATAACCCATAGTGGGCACAAGACCAATTGACTCACCTTGTTGCTTTGCCTGTTGAACCCATGTTGCAAGGTCCGATAATGTCGTAATGATTTCCACGTATTTCTCTCCTCTCGGGAAGAAGGCCATATAAAAAGTCCCTCGGCCATAAATGGGCAGAAGGACAGAAAATGTAAGTTTAGGTCTCTCCGTCCCTGTCATGCGCTAGATCAAGGCAGATCTTTGTGCTATTCAATTTTACTGAATGGATGTTGCCGGTGCAGTTCGCGTGCGATACTGCCCGTTAAAAACACTATAGCAGAAAATTGCTGAAAACAAAATACATCAACTTGTCATCTCGATATCAGCAGAATAGATAGCATGCAATTTGCCATCCGCTGTTCGTAATTGCAAGACCCCATCATCTGTGATTCCTTCTGCAATGCCTATTAACGTCTCTTTTTGAAGACGAGCTCGCACTTTGCTTCCAATCGTCGATGAATAACTTTCCCACAGCACCTTTAAAATGCCGAAGCCTTGTTCAACATACAGGTCGGTGTATTGCTCAAGATAGAACAAGATGGAACGGACCATCTCCTGCCTGCTGACCTGTTTGCCGCTTTCCAATTTCAACGAAGTGGCGATGTCTTGAATTTGTACATCGAAATCAGCCAATTCCTGATTAACGTTCAGTCCAATGCCGATGATCAGCGCTTGAATGCCATCAGCGTCCGACTGCAATTCCGTCAAGATTCCGGTACATTTTTTGCCTTTGATCAATATGTCATTTGGCCATTTGATCTCCGGCTTTAAGCCTGTGACTTCTTCAATCGCACGCACCATCGCCACTGCAGCGACCAACGTAAATTGCGGCGCCTTTTGCGGTACCACATCCGGGCGCAGGATCACACTCATCCAAATACCTTTGCCATACGCAGAATCCCATACACGCGCCATACGGCCACGTCCTGCCGTCTGCTCTTCGGTAATGGCGACTGTACCTTCAGGCGTTCCTTCTTGTGCCAATTGATGTGCGATGATTTGGGTTGATGCGCAGGATTGCTCGTAGACCATTTTCTGCCCAATCATCCGGGTCTTCAGCAACGGCTGCAAGCCGGAAGGGTCTAATGTATCCGGCTGACTGATTAAGCTATAACCCTTCTTTTTAACTGAGGCAATCTCATAGCCGCGTTCTTCAAGCTCTTTAATATGCTTCCACACTGCCGTTCTGGAAATACCGAACTCATCTGCGAGCTGTTGTCCGGAAACGGCAGTGCCATTCGCTTCGATAAGTCTGCCGGCTAATTTATGAGTCACCGTTATATTCATTAAGAAACCAATCCTTTATCGTTTCATTATCATTGTCCAGTTTGCCATATAAGACATACCGCTCCATTTTTTCAATCCACTTTCTCAGCCAAGCTCCTTGTTTCTGTCCGCTCCATTGCATCAAGTCTATGCCGTTTACAGCCAAATCCCGCTTGGTTTTAATCGGCAGCCGTTCTTTTCTCGAAGCGATATCTACATCCATGCCATTTAAATAGCAGGCAATTTCAAGTTCTTTCGCTTCAAAACAATAAATTGTCCAGTCGTCCCATTCCGTTAACTGAGCTGCTTCTAAAGCGCGTTCAATGAGGCGCTTTTCACCATTGGAAAATTTATAGCCTTTGATTTCATGAAATTCCTTTTGCTGCGTATACAACATATACGCCCAACCGAAAGCCGCTTGGTCTTTTTGCTCATAACCCGACCAATCCATCGACAATAATTCACCTGCTGGCAGGTGTTCAGCCAGTCCTGATTTTTTTAAATAATCCATGCTCCATTGCGTTCTTGGATTAAGGAGAATTTTATCCAATTCATTTTTCAAACGTTCCACCGCAACCGCTCGAATCAGTGGCGCGTGGATGCGGATGGCTTCAAGCGTGCCTTCTTCAATCGAGAAGTTCAGTTGACCGGAAAAACGGACCGCCCGAAGCATGCGCAGCGCATCTTCCTGGAAACGTTCACCCGGCTCACCGACTGCACAAATCACATGTTTCAATAAATCATGCTGCCCTCCGAAAGGATCGATGATGGATAAGTTTTTATCCATCGCCATGGCATTAATAGTGAAATCCCGTCTTTTTAAATCTTCATCCAAGGATTGCACAAATTCCACTTTGTCCGGTCGGCGCAAATCCGTATATTCACTTTCGGTCCGGAAAGTGGTCACTTCAATTCCTTCGCCTTCCATTAAAACGAGCACAGTACCATGTTCAATGCCGATATCAACTGTCCGGCTGAATAATTTTTTCACTTCTTCCGGATACGCATTCGAAGCGACATCCATATCATGAGGGACTTTCCCAAGTAAATAATCCCTTACCGCTCCTCCGACAATATAAGCCTCAAAGCCAGCGTCTTCTAAGACTTGGATGACCTTTGCGGCTGTTTTCATTGGCCTTGGCCTTTATCCAATAATCGTTCATACAAACCGATATATTGATCCAGGATTTTTGTTGAATGGAAACGCGATTGAGCCGTTTCGATTGCTCCAGCTTTTAGCTTTTCGTGTTCTTCTTCATCTTTTAACATTTTTAACACATTCAATGCGGCCTCGTTCGTATTTCCAAGTTCAACGAGATAACCGTTAAAACCAGGTTCAATAATTTCCGGCATGCCGCCTACCGCTGTCCCAATACACGGAACACCACAAGCCATTGCTTCAAGCAACACCAAACCAAAAGATTCTTTTTCAGACATAAGCAATTTCACGTCACTGATGTTGTATAACTCCGTCAAATTATCCCGTTTCCCTAAAAACAGCACATAATCTTCTATGCCTAAATCTTTCACTTGCTGGTTGATCCGGCCCATCTCCGGTCCATCACCGACGAGCATTAATCTCGAAGGCAATTGATCGTGAACTTTATAAAACGTTTCGACAACATCCTCCACGCGTTTAACATTGCGGAAATTGGAGACGTGAATCAACACTTTTTCGTTATCCGCAATGCCGAGATCCGTTTTTAATTGGCTCGAATCCTGCACTTTGTATTCTCTTTCGTCGACGAAATTATACACAGTTTCAATCTTTTTCTCAGGACCGACCAAATCATACGTCTGGTCTCGGAGCGAATCAGATACGGCTGTGACGATGTCTGATTTTTCGATGCCGTAGCGAATCGCTTCAGTCAGCGACGAATCCGTACCAAGCACCGTAATGTCCGTCCCGTGCAGCGTTGTGACGATCCCGATATCCGAGTTTGCCATGTCACGCCCTAAAATCGCACAAACCGCATGGGGAATAGCATAATGGACGTGCAAAAGGTCCAATTGTTCGTTTTTTATCACTTCTGCGATTTTTGTCGCTAAAGCAATATCGTATGGCGGGTATTGAAACACCGAATACGTATTGACGCTTACCTGGTGGTTGATAATATTCGGATCCATCCGGTTCAGCCGAAATGGTGTACTCGACGTGATAAAGTGGACTTCGTGGCCTTTTTCGGCAATCATTTTTCCAAGTTCTGTTGCAATGATGCCTGAGCCTCCTACAGTTGGATAACACAAAATACCTATTTTCATTTTTCGCATTGCTGCCACTCCTATTCTCTCTGTTCGCGGATTAATCTCCAATTAACGAAGCCTTGTTCAAGCCCTTTTAGTAAAACTTCCGCAGTTCCCATATTTGATGCGAGCGGCACATTGTATACATCACATAGTCGCATTAACGCCGTAACATCGGGCTCATGCGGCTGTGCGGTAAGTGGATCTCTGAAAAAAATAATCATGTCCATTTCATCTTCCGCGATCATTGCCCCGATTTGCTGATCTCCACCAAGCGGACCTGAATTAAAACGAGTTACTTCTAACCCCGTCTCGTCAATAATTCTTGTTCCGGTTGTTCCCGTTGCGTATAGCGAATGTTCCGAAAGAATTGGTAAATAAGCTGTGATGAATTGAATCAAATCATCTTTTTTCCGGTCATGTGCGATCAATGCAATTTTCATAGGCTCGTCCCCTTTATTCGATTATATGTTCTAAACCATAAATCAGTTTTTCCGTCTCCATTACTTTGTTGATCGACAATACGACCCCAGACATAAAAGAACCGCGGTTAAACGAATCGTGTCGAATCGTCAATAATTGTCCGTCGCCTCCAAGCAATACTTGTTGATGAGCAACAAGCCCAGGCAACCTGACACTGTGAATTCTCATGCCGTCATAATTTGCGCCGCGCGCGCCTTGAAGTGTTTCCTTTTCATGGACATGGCCTTGCTCATGTATGTCACGCTGAGAAGAAATCATATGCGCTGTTTTCATCGCCGTGCCTGACGGTGCATCCAATTTTTGATCATGGTGCATTTCAATAATTTCAACATCCGGCAAATATTTTGCAGCCTGTTCAGCGAACTTCATCATTAAAACGGCACCAACTGCAAAATTGGGTGCTATGATGCAGCCAACTCCACTGTCTTTTGATAATTGGGTCAATTCTTTCAGTTCTTCATCTGAAAATCCTGTTGTTCCGACAACTGGCCGAATGTTCAATTCCAATGCTTCTTTCGTATGCTTATAAACCGCTTCAGGCGATGTTAAATCGACTAGCACCTGCGGATTTGTATCGGCATGCATTTTTTGCATATCGGTATAAACAGGCACTTGATAAGACGCGGGAAATAAATTCGTATCTGCTAACGTGGATCCGATTTCTTTATAGTCGAGCACAGCCACTAATTCCATATCTGCATTTTTCATGACTGTATGTACTGCTTCTTGTCCCATTTTACCTCTTGGTCCTGCAATTGCCACTCGTATTGTCATATTTTTTCTTCCTTTCTCGTCCAGCGATCTTTATCCCGTGTATTAAATTTATCCATTACGCGATCATGCGCTTGTTCTAAATCGATATCCAGTGAGTTGGCCATGCAAATCAACACAAATAACATATCGCCCATTTCATCTGCTATAGAGCCGTCATTTTCAGACGCTTTCTTTTTTTTCGGTCCGTATTCGTGCATCACTTCCCGAGATAATTCACCCAATTCTTCGGTCATGCGAGCGACCAATTCAAGCGGTGTAAAATACCCTTCTTTAAATTGGCTAATGTACTTGTCTACGTCGAGTTGCAGGTCTTTCATTGATTTATTGCCGTTCATACCATCACACTCCTCATTTCATCGTAAAGAAAACAAGGGTTGTTGTCAAAATCATTATTATAACCGATAATACAGAAGTCGAAATTACATTTAGGGGATGATTTTTTGAAAGAATTGCGCTTGAAGAATATCTTGTTTATTTTGCTTGGCTCTGCAATCTTCAGTTTTGGTTTTGTGCATTTCAACATCCAAAACGAATTAGGAGAAGGCGGATTTACAGGCATTACACTTATTTTATTTTTCCTATTTAAATGGGACCCGGCTCTTATGAATTTATTATTGAATATTCCTTTATTTTTCATCGGCTGGAAAGTTCTCGGAAAGAAAGTCTTTCTTTATACCGTCATTGGGACGGTTGCCGTTTCGGTCTTTTTGAAAATCTTTTTGATTTATGAAATTCAAATCGATATAAAAGAAGATCTGTTTTTAGCAACCCTATTTGCCGGAGTTTTTGTCGGTATTGGTCTTGGGATTATTTTCCGCTACGGAGGCACCACGGGCGGAGTCGACATCATTGCACGTCTAGTCCAGAAATACTTCGGTTGGAGCATGGGTAAGACGATGTTCCTTTTTGATGCAGGGGTCATTGCATTGTCCCGCCTGACATTCTTGGATAACCGTACGATGATGTATACACTCGTGGCAGTTTTCATCGGTGCACGCGTTGTTGATTTCGTCCAGGAAGGTGCATACGCTGGTCGGGGTGCGATGATTATTTCAAATTCACAAGAAGAAATAGCCAACCGAATTGCAGTTGAAATGGACCGCGGCATCACGATTCTACGCGGCTATGGTCATTTCACGAAAGAAGAACGCGAAGTTCTGTATTGTGTTGTAGCTAAAAACGAAATCGTGCGGCTGAAAAACATCATCAATAGCGTAGATCCCCATGCTTTTGTTTCCATGACAGAAGTTCACGACGTAATGGGCGAAGGCTTTACACTCGATGAGTTAAAACGTCCTCTCGATTAAAAATCCCGTTCCGGCATGCCGGAACGGGATTTTTTTCGTTAAGAACGTTTCATACCTGCGTAAATGAGCAATAAACGTGCAAGTTCAAGAACAGCTACAGCAGTTGCTGCGACATATGTCATCGCCGCGGCACTCAACACTTTTTTTGCATGCCGCTCTTCTTCGTTACGGATAATATTATGCGCGAGCAATTGATCCATTGCTCGGCTCGACGCATTGAATTCGACCGGCAACGTAATAAGTTGAAAAAGAACACCTGCAGCCAACAAAACAATTCCGATCAACAAAGCATTGCTCCAATATGAAAACAAGCCAATCATGATGAAAATCCAAGACATGTTTGAGGATATATTGACAATCGGCACAAGGCGGTGGCGCAAACGAAGGAAAGCATAGCTTTCGGCATCCTGAATGGCATGCCCTACTTCGTGCGCTGCAACAGCTGTACCTGCAACAGAAGCTTCGTGGAAATTATGGCTGCTCAGCGCAACAACTTTCGTCACCGGATTGTAATGATCACTCAGCATACCACGGCTTTCTACAATTTTAACATCGCTTAAGCCATTTTGATTTAGAATGATGCGCGCAACTTCCGCTCCGGTATGGCCGGAAGTCGAACGGATTTTAGAATATTTACCATAAGTCCTTTTAAGTTTGAATTGAGCCCATAGCGGCAGTAGCATCAATAAAATAAAATAGACTATATACCCCATAATTCCCCCACGCCTTTCTACTATCATTTATAGCTTTATTTTACTAATATTGGTCAACTTTGGTCAACTAAGAAGCTTAGCTGGCTTGTTCAAAGTCGCCACAAAGAATGCAAATAAAATACAAGCGATCGACAACCAAAAAGTGAAATAGCCGATTTGCGCTGTATACATGTCCAACCGGCTGTAAATCGGCATTTGGCCAAATACGTAATCGATTACGTCGTTGTGCAATGTCCAGATGGCAGCAATCGCTGCTGACACCCAACCAAAACGATAATGTTCTAGGTAAAGCACCGCTTGCACTGCCATTGCGAAATGAGAACCGACCAACATCCAGCCAATCCAACCGATCGATCCGACTTCAATCAAGGTAAGCAAATTCATCGCAACAGCCCATAGACCATATTTAATGAGCGTCACAAATGCCAATGCTTCAAAAAGCGCGGAGCTCTTGCCGATGATCCACAGCCCTAGTACGACCGTGAAAAAAAGACTAGCGGTTGGACTATCCGGTACAAAGATCAGGAATTTGGGTTCCGTGATTTCGAGTTGCCAACCATACCATATGTATCCATAAACTGTTCCGGCCAAATTAACGAAAAACAAAAGGATCAAAAACGGACGAAACATTAACCAAGTCGATAAATTTTGCAAAGTGGAAAGCATTGGTTATCTTCCTTTCAAGTAGCAAAAAAGAGCCGGTTTCCCGGCTCTTTCCATTTGTATTATTCGGATAAACCATCAATGAATTCAGCCATAACTTTGAGATCTTCTTCAGTACCATCCCAAGATGGAGGCATCACTTGTTGTCCGCCATTTACAATACCATTTACAGCGATATCAGCAATTTCTTCTGCTGTATATTCAGTGTCAGTCAAAGCTGGTCCGACTGCACCTTCTAAATTATCGCCATGGCAACTGATACAGGCGGCACCTGAGTAAATTTCGTACCCCGGGTCTGCCGTATCGATTTCAACTTCTTCAACAATTTTACCTTGAGCTTCAGCTGCTTCCCAGTCATGGTTAGCTACTGATTCCCACGTAAGGAAAATGATTGAAGCGATTGCTAAAAGCATAAAGCCTGTCGGAAGTGGTCGTTTTGACGGACGGCGTTCCGGACCTGGATCCAAGAATGGAGCAAGCGCCAAAGCAGTGAATGCCAAGCCTGGCATAATGATGGCACCGACAACGTTGAATGGACCAGATGCAAATTCATATTTCAATAATTGGTATAAGAATAAGAAATACCAGTCTGGCAAAGGAATATATGCTGTATCAGTTGGATCAGCCTGGCCTTCAAGAGGCGAAGGGTGAGCGACCGTCAACAACAGATAACCGATTAAGAAGACAGCACCGATCATCCATTCTTTTAGAAGGAAGTTCGGCCAGAAAGCTTCTGTTTTACCAGGATATTCGGAGTAATCTTTCGGGATATTCGGTTTACGATGCTGCAAACCTGGTACACGTGAATCCCCGACGAATTTCATCCCTTTTCCGCGATGCATAGTGTCCCCTCCTTAAATAAATCCATTGAGCCGCATTTTTTACAACGGGCCAGAAATACCTTGTCTTCTGATCATGATAAAATGCGCGCCGAGCAACCCAAGCAAAGCAGCGGGCAAGAAGAATACATGAATCGCGAAGAATCGAGTAAGTGTTTGTGCGCCTAGGATTGTTGAATCCCCAGCAAGCAAGAGTTTGATTGCGCCGCCGATTACCGGAACTGAAGCCGCAATTTCAATACCTACTTTTGTTGCAAATAATGCTTTCATATCCCATGGAAGCAAATAGCCTGTGAAACTTAATCCTAAGATTACGCCGAAAAGCAAAACGCCGACGATCCAGTTAAGTTCACGAGGTTTCTTATAAGAACCTGTAAAGAATACACGCAGTGTATGAAGGAAAATCATAACAACTACAAGAGAAGCTCCCCAGTGGTGCATCCCACGCACGATTTCTCCAAACGCAACTTCGTTTTGAAGATAATAAACCGACTGCCAAGCATTTTCAATATCCGGTACATAGTACATTGTCAAGAACATACCTGACAGGATTTGAATTACTGTAATGAAGAATGTTAATCCTCCGAAGCAGTAAACAAATGCAGAGAAGTGGTGTGCGGGGTTTACGTGTTCCGGTACTTCATGGTCAGCGATATCGCGCCAGATTGGCGTGATATCCAAACGCTCATCAACCCAATCATATAACTTGTTTAGCACTGGTATCGTACCCCCTAACTATTAAACTAATGTGTTCGGTTTCACTGCACCGATAGCAACTAAGCCATCGCGGTCTTCGATAGCATATTCATCGAGCGGCCCAAGCGGTGGTGTTCCGGCGATGTTCTGGCCGTTCTTCTCATAGCGCCCTGCGTGGCATGGGCAGAAGAATTGGTTCGGGTGATCTGGATCGGCTGCCCAGTTGACTGTACAACCCAAATGTTTACAGACAGGTGACAGGGCAATCAGTTTGTCTCCATCTTTATACACCCAAGCTGAACTTGTTACTTCTGATGTATACCATGCATCTACTTGCTCATATGCAAAATCGACGCGTACTGGCTCTTCAGATAGGTCAGCTACTTTTTGATCGGTCAAAATGAAATCTCCGCCAGCTTTTTCTTGTAAAAGCGGGTCGACTGCAAAACGAACCATCGGCATTAGCATCCCTGCTGCCATAAATCCGCCAACACCTGTTAAAGTGTAGCCTAAAAATTGACGTCGTGATACACGATTATTACTCATCCTTTTCCCCCCTCTAACATTCAAGGTCAGTCCAATGGACATACTCATTTCAAATATAATTACTAGGACAACCTAATGATATATCAATCAAATGTTTAGGTCAATATCGCATTGTTTCGATTGTCTGTGTTTGTGAACATTTCATGAAGGCTTTGACCATTCTTTTATAAAAAGCGGCAAGACTTGTCTAAGTTGGTCTTCCATTACGGATAATTTAAACGATTGATCCATATTCTCCGTGGGAATTGCCGGCAGCCACAGAACATTATTCAACTCATCATAAGTTCGCCACTCAGCATCGGTCGTCACGTAAAAAACATGTTTAAATCCGGTGTTTGACAATTCGGCATTCAATTCGGCTGCCAAGCGTCCCCGATCTCCATTTTTAGAATAAGCAACCGGTGGAAACAAGAGGATTCTGCCTTTAAATTGCTTTTCGAGCAAATTCGTCAGCGATTGCAAATAATCCGATGCACTTGCACTTTGTTTTAAACCATGCGGCGTCAAGTCAAGCTGAACAAGCGGAATGACTGCGGTATCTACGTACTCTTGCTGTTGAATATATTGATCGATGTCTCTTCCCGTAAAATGCATATGCCTTATTCACTCTCCGATTCCTGTAAAACTTTGATGGAATGGAGCAGCGCAGAAAGTTCGAAAAACTTTTCGCGGTCATTCGCATCAAGGGCTTCGTCAATTTGCTTTAAAATGACGTCTTCTTGGAAAGCAGTCATGCTTTCTTTCAGCATCCTTTCAGCCACTTTCCGATCTTCATCCGTAATCATTGCATGCTTTGGCATATATGGGTTTTCTTCCAAAACGGACAAATACAACGCTGATGGCGGTCGATTCGGAAAATTCAGCTGTACAAACAAATCATCATTCGGATTCAGCCTTAAGTCATGAAAGGACTTTTCAGCATCAGCAGTCATGAGATTGCCTTTATAAAAACGGAAAGGAATCTCTTCCGACTCTGTTGAAGACATGACCATTGCCCTCGGACAATAATGCGCTTCCTCAACAAAATGCGTTTTTTCAAGAAGTTCTTCATTGCTCAACATATAATTGAGTATCCAGATGCATTCCCGCCTTTTCATTTTATGGGATTGCAAGAACCAGCGGACGAACTGCTTTTTTTCACCTATAGAAATAGAAGCGGTCATCGGAATTCCTCCTTTCACTCAAATGATTGTTGCCAATCAAACCAATCCGGGTTTTCAGGTTCTAAAACTTGAAGTTCTTTTATAATTTCGAGAGCCTTGCCTCTTTTTCCTTCCTCTATTAAAAAGCGTGCATATTTTTCGAGGAAATTCGGATCGTCACGGAATGCAGGATATGCTTTTTCATAATAAACTGCCGCCTTGTCAAAATTCTCGGTGCGTTCATATGATTCAGCAAGCATCGGGTACAATCCCGCCCAGTCATCTTCATTAGCAATAACGGTTTCCGCCAGCTCTACAACGTCATCATCCATTTCCTCTGCATGGAAATACGACACGAGTGTATAAATTGCTTCCATGTATTCCGGATCGAGTGCAATCGCCTGCCTCAATTGATCGACGCCTTCTACCGATTTCCCTAGCTTCAGCGCCAGTTTGCCTGAAAACAAGTACAATTCCTTATCAAATTCATCGCGTGCGATACCTTGTTGTATCGAGCTATATGCCCCTTCATAATCTTCGGACATGTTCATGCTTTGAGCAAGCAATAAATAAGCTGAGAAATAATCCGGATCCAACTCGATCAACTCATTTAGCCGTTGGATAGCCATCTCATATTGTTTTGTTTGAAAAGCAGCAAAAGCCGCTCCGAATAATACATCGGGCTGCACCTGGTCTGCCAGCACCGCTTCATAATAAGGAATCGCTTCTTCGTACGCCGCACCCGCGCTATAAACCTCGGCCAAACGTTCCGATAAATTGACGCCTTCTATTTGCACATTGTCACGCTGTAAATCCTGATAAATTTTAGCCGACTCCAAATAACGTCCGGAATCCAACAAGAGTTCCGCTTTCGCTTGCAACAACAACGGCTCATCCGGCAGCAGCTCAATTGCTTCATTGAGCCGGTTTTCAGCCGCTTCAAGAAGGCCCTGCAATTGGAAAAGATCAGCTAACGTGACCAACACTTGCGGATACAGTTCATCTTCTTTCTGGATTTCCATCAACGCATTAAGCGCTTCGTCTTCGCGATCCACTTCGATCAGCATGTTCGCCCGGTCGACTGTCAATTGCGATTCGTCCGGAAAGACATATTGAAGATGCTCTAATACTTTTATCGCTTCTTCCACATAGCCGATTTCCGCCAACCATTCTGATAAATCGTATTGTTCATCCGGGTCGCCATTTAGTAAATATGCTTCTAACAGCGTATTGACTGCATCCGGATCCCCTACTTCAACTGCTTTTTGAATGTCTTGTAAACTTGCCATTCTATCACCTATTCTTATAAAATTTCCTATTTCCATCCTACACGAAAGTGTGTTCGAATGATAATGAAAAACTCCCCCGAAGGAGAGTTAATCGATCAACGAATTCATCTGTTCGACAAAATTAGGAAACGATACTGCAATGCAATCCGGATCGTCGATTTCCACCGGTCCCTCTGCGATTAATGCAGCCACGGCAGCCATCATTCCAAGACGATGATCACCGTATGTCTTCATGGAAGCTCCGCGAAGCGGCGTTGGTCCATTAATCACCATGCCATCTTCAGTAGCAGTGATATCTGCTCCCATTTTCGAGAGTTCAGCAACGACCGCCGCAATGCGATCTGTTTCCTTGACTCGCAACTCTTCTGCATCTTTGATGACGGTTGTGCCACTTGCTTGTGTAGCCACCAAAGCGATTAATGGAATTTCATCGATCAACCTTGGGATTAAATTGCCGCCAATTTCAATTCCTTGCAAAGAAGAAGAACGAATCGTCAAGTCGGCAGGACGCTCTCCACCTTCTTCTATTATTCGAACGCTAAAATCTGCGCCCATTTGTTCAATGACATCCAGTATGCCCGTACGTGTCGGGTTGCAGCCGACGTTCGTTAACACGACATCACTGTTATTCGTAATTAAAGCCGCTCCGATCATGAATGCAGCAGAAGAAATATCACCTGGCACTTTCACATGCGTTGCTTTTAATTTTTGGCCACCTTGCAATGAGATGGTATCGTCATCTCTTTTTATCTCAACACCGAAATGTTGGAGCATGATTTCAGTGTGATCTCTTGTCGGCACCGGTTCCGTAATTGTCGTTGTGCCTTCAGCCTTCAGTGCAGCCAATAAAATCGCTGACTTTACCTGTGCACTTGCTACAGGAAGTGTATAGTCAATGGCGTGAAGCTGGGTGCCTTGGACGGCTAAAGGTGTATATTGGCCATTGGCACGGCCCCGAATTTCAGCCCCCATCAAGCGCAACGGATCGATGCTGCGACGCATTGGACGTTTTGCAATGGATTCATCTCCTGCGAGCACCGAATGGAATGTTGTACCTGCCAGAAGTCCGAGCACAAGGCGCGTTGTCGTGCCCGAGTTGCCGGTATCCAATACTGCTGACGGCTCCTGCCAATTCTCTTCACCTTCACTTTTAATGGTGACTTTATCACCAGAAAGGTCGATTTCAACTCCGAGTTTCCGGAAGCAGCTGATGGTGCTTAAACAATCGTCTCCAAGTAAAAAGCCCTCTACTGTCGTCGTGCCAGTAGCCATTGCGCCGAACATGATGGAACGGTGCGAAATGGATTTATCTCCAGGCACCTGGATTGTTCCTTTTAAAGCCGGGTTGGAATAAGTTAAGGATAATGTCATTTTGGAGCCTCTCCTTTAAGAAATATACGTGTCGTAAGCTGTTCGCTTGCTGATGCAATTTTTAGCGCGTTCACGGTCTTCTGGCGTCTGAAAGCTAATGACTAGAATACCGAAAACATCTTCACGCGTTTCAAGAATCCTCAAATTGACGATGGAAATCAGCTCTTCAGCCAAATACCCTGTCAGTTCTGAAATGACCCCTGGAACATCTGGAATGTCGACATATAAATCATAGACGCTAAATAATGCGCCATGTCCTGCTATTGGCAATTCGTCGCGGACCGTTTTTGCTTGTTGGAAATATTGTTCGATGGATTCGGGTTTATTGTCTAGCAGCAAATTGCGGAGTCTTTCCATTTCTTCCATCCAATTCGTCAATTGCTGGACGATCATACCATTGTTTTGCGTGGTGATGTCGCGCCACATTTCGGGATTCGAAGAGGCGATCCGGGTGATGTCGCGAAAGCCTCCCGCTGCGAGTTGCCTAGCAAAAGGGTATTGCTCTTCTTTCGCCAATTGATGGACAAGGGATGCCGCAATCAAATGAGGAAAATGGCTGACGATTGCAGTCATGTAATCGTGTTCGTCTGCCGGAAGCACTTCAATGTTCGCTTTTGTAACCGACAGCAATTCCCCAAGAAATTCCACTTGGTCCTTGCTGACGCCTACTGCGGGCGTCAATATATAAAATGCATTTTCAAATAACACATCTTTTGCAGCTTCGACTCCGCTTTTATGGGAACCTGCCATTGGGTGTCCGCCAATAAACGCATGTTTGAGTTTATCGGCAGCTTCCATGATTAGAGCTTTCGTACTGCCGGTATCTGTTAAGATCACATCATTTTTTAGCATCCAGTACTTGCTTTGCTCCATCAATCGCAGCGTAGCACCGACTGGAGTCGCAAAAACAATTACATCCGCTTCTGCTGCCGCTTTTTCAAGTGAAGGCGGGCAACTATTAATAATGCCCATTTTAAAGGCTTTTCTTGCTGTTAACGGATCCGCGTCATATCCGGCGACGTGAACGTCAGAATGGCGCTGCAACGCTTTCGCTAATGAGCCCCCGATTAATCCTAGTCCTATGATCAAGACATTTGCCTTCATAGCGAAGAAGCCTCTTTGTTTTGAATCAAGTCAGGACGCAATTTCTTTGCTTCGTTCAAGTAGATATGCTGAATCTCTTTTTGAGGAACAGAAGTATTGACGTGCATCATGACACGTATGCATAACGGCAAACTGCCGGGTACATCCATTTCATGCGTGCACATGACCGGCACATACGTCCAGTCTTCGATGGTTCTTACCGCTTTTGCCGGGAACGCTGAAGAAATGTCAGTTGTCGTCGAAATGATGACTGAAGCCACATCGTCTGGGTCAACATTGTTTTCCTTCGCCATTTCTATAATCAGGCGGCGGGTTTCTTGTAAAATCTCTGCTGCTTGATCGGCAGAAACAGTGATGGCTCCTCTAATTCCACGTATCATTCTAGCACCTCATTTATTTTCGAGCGCAATTCCTTGTAGGCTGATTCCGCGCGTTTTTCATCAATCGTTTCCATATAAGGAATACCAGTTTCTTTCACCAACACGAAACTTAAAAGACCTCCGGACGATTTCTTGTCTTTTTTCATATAGCCCAAAACTTCTTTGAAGGATATGCTATTTATTTGTTCGAGCGGATATTCATTGGCTTTACACCACAATAGGAAATCAGTCAATCGTGGATGCTCTGAAAGAAGCAAAGCATAACCCATACCAAGCGCCACCGCTTCACCATGCGTTATTCGCCCATAGCCGAGATGCGCTTCAATTGCATGTGCTAACGTGTGGCCGAAATTCAAATACTTGCGAACACCGCTTTCGTATTCATCTTCTTCAACTATCGCGGCTTTCACAGCAATTCCACGTTCCAAATGCAAAATCATTTTTTCATCTGTAACAGCTTTAAATGATTCGATCTTCAACATTTCATCCAACCATTGTTCATTTGAAATAAAGGCATGCTTGATGACTTCCGCCATACCTGAACGCACTTCTTTAGCTGGCAAGGTATGAAGCAAATGCACATCGTAAAGCACCGCTTCCGGCTGATAAAACGTGCCGATCATGTTTTTACCGGATGGGTGATTGATCGCCGTCTTGCCTCCCACGGCACTGTCGTGAGCCAAAATCGTTGTGGGTACTTGAATAAATGAGACGCCTCTCATAAACGTAGAAGCCACAAATCCAACGACATCACCGACCGCTCCACCGCCAAAAGCCAGAATGAGCGATTTGCGCGAAAACCCTTCTGCCAACAAAAAGCTATGACAATCCATGAACACTTCCATCGATTTCGCTTTTTCACCAGAAGGAATTTTATACACTCGCACAGAAAATGGTTCTAAATAGGAAAGCAAATAGTCAAGATGAAGCGAAGCGACATTTTCGTCAACGATGACGGCTATAGCATCTGCAGAATCCATTAAATCACGGTATTCTTCAGAAAATAAGGTTAAAACGCCTCTTCCAATATGGACTTCGTAAGGTTTTCCAGCTTCAACTCGCAATGATTTCATCTTTAGAACTCCTTCGTGTATTGTAAGTAATTCTGTACATTTTCTTTTAATCTCGGCATTTGGTCCGCATCGAATTGCGCTAATAAAGCATTCGCCGCTTCCCAAGCGATTACATGTTCTGCCACAATCGATGCAGCCGGCACCGCACAGCTATCAGAACGTTCAATGCTCGCTTGGAACGGTTCTTTCGTATCGATATCTACGCTTTGCAACGGTTTGTAAAGCGTCGGAATCGGCTTCATCACGCCGCGCACAACTATCGGCATTCCGGTCGTCATACCGCCTTCAAAACCGCCTAAATTATTCGTGCTTCGCGTGTAGCCTTGTTGTTCATTCCAAAGGATTTCATCATGTACTTTGCTGCCAGGCAATCTCGCCATTTCAAATCCAAGTCCGAATTCGACGCCTTTAAATGCATTGATGCTCATCATAGCCGCGGCCATTTTGCCATCAAGTTTGCGGTCATAATGTACATAGCTACCGATTCCTGCTGGCATGCCTTCGACAATCACTTCTACCGTTCCGCCAATTGAATCGCCATTCTTTTTCGTTTCATCAATCAAATCAGTCATTTGCTGCGTAACCGATGGATCAGCGCAATACACTGCATCTGCTTCCACTAAATCGCGAATTTCGCTTGCGCTTTTGCCTTCGTAGCTTTTCGGATCCACTTTGATCCCGCCAATCTCCGTAACATGGGAAACGATCTCTACACCAAGCTCCGATAGCAATTGCTTTGCCACAGCTCCCACAGCTACGCGAACTGTCGTTTCACGAGCGGAAGACCGCTCCAGAACATTTCGTAAATCGCGATGACCATACTTCATACCGCCGTTTAAATCTGCATGCCCTGGGCGAGGGCGCGTCAATTGACGTTTCACTTCATCATCTTCTTCAATCGGTTCAATGCCCATAATATTCGTCCAATGCTTCCAGTCGTCATTCTTTACAACCAATGTGACGGGTGAGCCAAGAGTCTTCCCGTGCCTAACGCCGGAAACAATCTCCACCGTATCTTTTTCAATTTGCATTCTTCTGCCGCGGCCGTGGCCACCTTGTCGGCGTTTTAACTCTTTATTGATCATTTCTGCGGTCAAAGGCAATTGTGCCGGCAGACCTTCTATAATTGCTGTCAATTGTGGACCATGTGATTCTCCTGCTGTTAAATAACGCATGACACTTTCCCCCTTCAACGCACTAAAGTATTTAAATAACACTATAACATATAGTATTTCAACAATTCTATCCTAAATTCCGATAATGTGAAACTTCAATTAATTATAAAATCCGAAAAATCTCTTATTTCGAAATAACATTTACGAGGTTATTCCCGTTTTTTAAAAGGGACTCAAAAACCCTTCCAATTTTTCGGAAGGGTTTTGGTTTATGAAAAAGTTGAATACTGATGCCGATATTGCGCGAAACAACCTTTCAAAACATATGCTCCAATATCGCTTCTTTAGCTTTGCAACACGAAAATGCATCAAAGTGCAATGAAGTGTCGTCTAAAGAATTTTAGACAAAATAAAAAAAGCAGCAAGGCTGCTTTTTAAATTGGGATTAGTTAACCCAGTTGTTGATTGTTTTTTCGTATGATACCAATTCTTCTTCTTTGAAGAATAAGCCGATTTCACGCTCAGCGCTTTCAGCTGAATCAGAACCGTGGATCATGTTTTTGCCGACTGTAACTGCGAAGTCGCCGCGGATTGTTCCTGGTGCTGCATCTTTAGGGTTAGTAGCGCCCATCATTTGACGAGCAGTCAAGATAACGTTTTCGCCTTCCCATACCATTGCAAAAACTGGTCCAGAAGTGATAAAGTCAACCAATTCTCCGAAGAATGGGCGTTCTTTATGTTCGCCGTAATGCTCTTCAGCCAATTCAGTTGGGATTTGCATCAATTTAGCACCTGCTAAGTGATATCCTTTTTTCTCAAAACGCGCTACGATTTCACCGATTACATTGCGTTGTACGCCGTCAGGTTTAACCATCAAGAAAGTTTTTTCCATTATGAACACTCCTCTGTAAAAAGCTCGGGCTTTTCGCCCACCTTAAAAAATACTATCAGTTTGACGTTATTTGTCAACTGTCATCTTAAAACTTTCTTTTGCCGATAAAGAACGCGATTTTGCGCATTGTCTTCGTGGCTGGACCTTTAGGTAAGTAATCCAATTCAGCCAATGCTTTTTGCAAGTATTTTTCACTGACTTTTTTTGCATCTTCGATCGCCTGGCTGTCACGAACTACTTTAACAACATGAAGCCTCTCCATGTCCGTCAATTCTTTTTGAAGACTGTCTTTCAATAATCGATAAATTTCTGGATTGTTGCGTGCATATAAGATCGGCAATGTGATATTTCCTTGTATAAAATCGCTGCCAGCCGGTTTGCCGAGCTCCTCGTCCGAAGACGTGAAATCCAAAATGTCATCAATGATTTGAAATGACATGCCGATGAAATAACCGAATCTCCGCAAGTGTGCAATTGTTTTTTCATCTGCACCGGCAACCAACGCGCCAAGTTCGCAGCTTGAAGAAATCAGCAATGCGGTTTTGCGCTTGATTCGGCGTAAATAATCGCGCAAGTTTTGATCTAATTTGTATTTATCTTCTATTTGTATTATTTCGCCTCGGCAAACTTCAATCATCGTTTGTGAAAGAATTTGATGCAGCCTTGGTGAATCGATATCGGTGATGTATTCCAAGGCGCGTCCCAGTATAAAATCTCCCGTGTACATCGCAACACTATTATTCCATTCCGCTTTGACCGTCAATTGTCCCCTTCTCATCTCGGAATCATCAATTACGTCATCATGTACCAATGATGCCATATGGATGAGTTCAAGCGGAACGGCAACTTGTTTCATTACATCGATATTGTATTTTCCGAATTTGCCTGCAAGCAAAACAAAAACAGGTCGGATCCTTTTGCCTCCGGCCTGCAATAAATGAAGCGATGCATCGTTTAAAAGAGGAGACTCGGAATCCACTGCTTGTTCTAATTCTTTTTCGATTAAATCCAATTCCGGTTTAAGGTCAGAATAGAGCAATTTCAACTTCACCTTTTCCACTAAAAAACCTTCTCCCGCTATTTTACTTTTTAATGCCCATATGAAGTGCTGCTGCACCACCTGAATAAGGCTTAAATTTCACTTTTTCAAATCCGACTTTGGCAAAAAGTGCTGCCAACTCTTTCATGCCTGGGAAACCTTTTGCAGATTCCTGCAGCCATGAGTATTCTTTGTAGCTTTTCGCAAACAATTTACCGAATACTGGCATGATGAAACGGAAATACAATCTGAAGAACGGTTTAACTACCGTATTTGGCTGTGACGTCTCTAAACACGCAATCATCCCGCCTGGTTTCAAGACGCGATGCATTTCAGATAATACTTGTTCATAATCTGGTACATTGCGCAGACCAAAACCAATGGTCGCAAAATCAAATGAATTGTCCGGATAAGGAAGCGACATTGCATTGCCTTGGATTAACTCAACTTGAGGCATTTCTTTAGTCTTGTCGATGCCTACGTTCAGCATATTTTGGCTGAAGTCCAAGCCTACGACTCTTCCTGTGCTGCCAGTTGCTTCACCAAGTGCAATCGTCCAGTCAGCAGTACCACAGCAAACATCGATAGCAGAAGCGCCTACAGGCACTTGCATCTTGTCCATCGTATCTTTGCGCCATTTATTGTGTTGCTGGAAACTGATGACGGAATTCATCTGATCGTAATTATCCGATATCTTTTCAAAAACTTCGTGGACTCGCTGTTCTTTTGTTTTTTGCATGTCAGTCATCCTTCTCGGGTCAGCTGCTCAGCTCTATGCTGGTGCGGGGTTATTTGATGGAGCATAAAATTTTTAAGGTCGTAATTAAAATTATATGTGCCGATCGTCTGTAAGATTTCTTCATACAGCGAATCGAGTTTATCAAGAAGCCAACGCTCAGTTTGCAGCGGGTGCCGCAATGTCTGATTCATCATTCGTAAAGCCAGGCTTTGGCCGCCTTTTTGCAGACAGTCTAGTTCTGAGGTGTACCGGTTATAGGTGAGCATCAAAACTGCCAAAGAAGAGTATTCCTGGAATCCATAAAAATTATAATACGTAAGCAATAGTTCGGATTCAATTTTTTGTACGGCTTCATCGATTTCGTTGATCGTCCGTATTTCATTTGTATAAAACGATGCTTTTTTCTCGCTCACTTTAATGATTGCAGTAGCAAGCCGTTGAATCATCGCAATATTATTACTTTCGGCAAGCATTTTATAATAGATTCCGCTATAAAAATCTCCTGCTAGTACCGTCAATTGTTGTTTTTTGTCAGCCAATATATCGTCTTCCACTAAATCGTGAGCATGCAGGGCAGCATAGACGATTGACACTGTTTTAGCTGCCGATTCAATATCAGCAGACCAATTTTTATTGTCGAAAAAAGGCAAAATCAAAAAAAACAACCTGGCCCGTTGAACAGATGGACCGTCTGTGAACTTCTCAAGTGTGCGTTGCTTTACAGCTTTAAGCACATCGGTTTCCACAGAAGTGATTTTTGAATGTATTTGTTGTTCATTCATACTGCTTGCTCCATTCATGGTTTAGCCATACCAAACACCTATAGTATACCACAGGCACGGCCTTGCCTTCATCCAATACGCCTACTTTTTCGCGGCGCTTTCGACTAGGCCATGCGCTGTTTGGATTTCTGCTTTGCCACGAATTTTCATCGCAGATGTGTGTTCTGTAAATTGAGCAATCATTACTTCACCTTTATCCAGTTTCTCTGTATGGTGAAATTTCGTATCATTGCCTCTCGTCAATCCGATCACATTCACACCGTCTTCAAGCGCACTAATTACAATGTATTCTGGTTGAGCCATGTTTTCACCCTCTTCCGGTTGATAATGGTCATTTACTTAAGTCATATTGATATAAGTGATAATTTCCGAACGCTTAACGTCGTCTTTTTCGAAGATGCCACGAGAAACCGCTGTTACTGTTTTCGCACCTGGCTTTTTGATGCCTCTCATCGTCATGCACATATGTTCCGCTTCAATCATTACGTAAACGCCGTGAGGATTTAATGACTCCATCAACGAATCTGCAATAGTCGAGGTAATACGTTCTTGAAGCTGCGGACGTTTCGCTACTGATTCAACTGCTCTTGCCAATTTGCTTAGACCGGTTACAACGCCGTCTCTTGGAATATATGCAATGTGGGCTTTGCCGAAAAACGGCACCAAATGATGCTCACACGTCGAATAAAACGGTATATCTTTTACTAACACCAATTCCTCATGGCCTTCATGGAAAACGGTTTTAAAGTATTCTTTCGGATCTTCACGCAATCCGGAAAACACTTCGGCATACATCTTCGCTACACGCTTTGGCGTATCAAGCAAGCCTTCACGCGCTGGATCTTCTCCCACCGCTTCAAGAATCATCGATACTGCTTGCTCTATTTTATCTAAATCCACTTTATAAGAATTTGTATCTATCATTATTTTTTCCTCCCGTTAAAGACAATCGCTTTTGGCATTGCCTATGAAGCTAGCCATCGGATGTCCGGATTTCGCCATTTAGCTTGGCG
Organism: Planococcus sp. (in: firmicutes); assembly: GCA_041553775.1. Lineage (GTDB taxonomy): Bacteria > Bacillota > Bacilli > Bacillales_A > Planococcaceae > Planococcus. The sequence continues at coordinate 1,134 of JBFEIJ010000009.1, read as the reverse complement.
GCACCGCCCGAACGCTTCCGCTTTTCTCACAAATCGTAGCATATGTAGGGTTTGTTGGCAAAATTGAAAACTTAAAAAAAGAATGACTTTTGCGGGAACGAATCTCGCAAAAGTCATTCTATGTACTGCAAAGAAGATTATTTCACTGCGTCTTTAAGTGCTTTACCTGGCTTAAATGCAGGAACTTTGCTTGCAGCGATTTCGATCTCAGCACCAGTTTGCGGGTTGCGTCCTTTACGTGCTGCGCGCTCGCGTACTTCAAAGTTACCGAATCCGATTAATTGTACTTTGTCACCTTTAGTAAGAGCTTCTTGAATCGCTTCAAATGCAGCGTCAACTGCTTTTGCAGCATCTTTACGAGAAAGTTCAGCTGCTTCAGCAACAGAGTTCACTAATTCTGTCTTGTTCATGCTATTCACCTCCTCTCAAAGGGGATGCAATCGTTCAATCCTGTAAAAAGAGTATCATATCGAAAAATGCATAGCAACAACTATTAGCGCGGTTTTCCAAGAAATCCAACAAATATTCAATTATTATCCTGCAAATCCTTGAAAATTGATATAAACCGCGCTAAATCAACAATTCGATACCTATTTACTCTGTTTTGAATACCGGTTCATTATTTTCATCAATTGTGTATGGAAGTGAGTATGCTGGAACAACCGGATTGTTTTCATACAGTAAAAATCGGATGTCTTGACCAACTTCCAGCTTCCCTTCATATTCTTGAATTGCTGTAAACAAATCCATTGAATAGTCGACAAAAACATCTCCTTGACCATTAACGACTAAAGGCAAGTTTCTGCCACTATAAGGGCTGATTACAAAACGTTCTTCTTTAAAACCCATCGCTTCGTAATTCATCTTGTAGACGTTATCTGCTAAAATTTCTGCTATCGGCGCACGTCCGCCATTTGCGCTTTTACGGATATTGATCGAGCGAATCTCTTCAGCAATGCGCAAATCCACAAGCTTCACTGTCGGATTCTCCTCAACATCCATAAGAACATACTGGAATATGCCTCCCGTTTCAAATGCATTTGACGGAATCTCAGCTAAATATGCCGGTACAATTTTACTGTAATCAACTGGGTATTTAATGTATTGATCAACATCCATATCTCTCGTTTTGAT
>JBFEIJ010000008.1:0-51643 GCA_041553775.1 Planococcus sp. (in: firmicutes) | reverse complement strand
CCGATTTTGCCGGCGTAAGTGAAGAACAGTTGACGGAAGCTCTTCATTTGATCAATCACCGTCCACGAAAATGTTTGGAGTGGCAAACCGCCACGGAAGCCTTTGAAGAGGAACTGTTGCACTTAATTTGACAAACTATCAATTATTAAGTCCAAGTGATTCCATAATTTTTATATATTTTTATAAGTTTAGTTTTGTTAAACTGACAGTGGAGGCTGATAGATAATGAAAACAGCGATTGTGACAGACAGTACCGCGTATATACCGGAACATGTCCGAAAAGAGAAAAATATCGAGATGATTCCTTTGCAAGTAACTTTTGAAAATGAATCTTTTGCTGAAGAAAAAGAATTGCTTGTAGATGAATTCTATCAAAAAGTGCGAACTTCATTGCCGAAAACTTCTCAGCCGCCGCTAGGTGAATTTGTCAATTTATACAGCAGACTCGCCGGTCAACATGAAGAAATCATTTCGATTCATTTATCAAGCGGCATTAGCGGAACATATAATGGTTCTCTTCAAGCCAATGATTTAGTAGAAGAAGTTAATGTTTTCACGTTTGATTCGGAAATTTCTTGTGCGATGCAAGGCTTTTATGCCATAAAAGCAGCAGAAATGGCTGAGGCTGGTGAAAAGGCATCGACAATCATCTCCCACTTGGAAGAAATGAAAAAATCAATGAGAGCGTATTTTATGGTAGAAGATTTGATGCACCTTAGCCGCGGGGGACGCTTGTCCAACTCTCAAGCGATAATCGGCGGGATGTTGCAAATAAAACCTTTGCTTCATTTTGAAGAAAAAATCATTGTGCCGTTTGAAAAAATCCGTACGCGTAAGAAAGCGATGAACCGCATCGTTGATTTGCTTAAAGAGGATTTAGCTCATGGCGGCAAAGTTCAGGCAACAGTCATTCATGCCAACCGTCCGGAAGAAGCGGGCAAATGGATGGAACAATTAAAAGCGGAATGCCCCGGAGTGGAATTCGGTATTTCCTATTTCGGTCCGGTTATTGGAACGCATTTAGGTGAAGGAGCGATGGGCCTTGGCTGGGTAAGAAAATAACCAGCTTTGGCCTTAGTCAGGAAAGGAAGATGCGAATGAATGAAATGGAAGCTTTTTTTACAGGACGAATTTGGCTGAAAGATTTCACGCCTTTTTCTGAAGAACAAATTGAAAGCGCTATAGCTACCGGTAATTTGCGTGTCCGTAAAGGCATCACTGCTGCTGGCCAGTGCGCCCGCTGCTTAGAAAAATCCCCTCATAAAATCCTACCTTATCATTGTGCAAAATGCGGCAACATCTGTTTGTATTGCCGCCATTGCATTCAAATGGGGCGCATCAGTTCCTGTACGGAATTGATCTCCTGGGCGTCCCCATCTCCAGTATCTAGTTCAAAACATTCATTTAATTGGAATGGCAAGTTGACTGAGGCGCAAGCAAGCGCATCGGCAGAAGTGGCAAAAAGTCTTGCCGCAAAAGAAACTCATTTAGTATATGCAGTGTGTGGCGCTGGAAAAACCGAATTATTGTTTCAGCCGATATTTGAAGCACTCGAAAAAGGACACCGCGTCTGCATCGCGGCACCTCGAACAGATGTTGTGTTGGAATTGTCTCCGCGAATTCGTGCTGTTTTTCCATCAACTAGTGTTCATACGCTTTTTGGAGGGTCAGCCGATGAAGAAGGCTTCGCGGACATTATCATCGCCACTACGCATCAATTGCACCGATTTGAGCATGCATTTGACGTTATGATTGTCGATGAAGCGGATGCTTTTCCATATTCCTTCGATAAAGCCTTGGAACGAGCGGTGCTAAAAGCAGCAAAACCCGAAACGCCGATTGTTTTTGTATCGGCGACGCCTTCTAAAAAGCTAATACAGTCATCAACGAATAAATCCGAAGTTTTTCGGCGATTCCATGGCCATGATTTACCGGTGCCTATGTTCAAGTCTTTGTGGAATTACAAGAAAAAATTAATGCGCAGCAGCGTCCCGTTAAAGTTAGCAGTTTGGATTGAAAAACGAATTGTTAAAAAAGAACCTTTCCTGCTTTTTATGCCCTCTAGAGAATTGATCGAGCAAAGTATTCCGTTGCTTCAAAAACTGGATGCCCGCATAGAAGCGGTGCACGCCAAAGACCCGCAACGCAAAGAGAAAGTCATGAAGCTGCGCAATGGCGAGCTTGTTGGGCTGTTGACGTCGACAATTTTAGAACGCGGCATAACGATTCCAAATGTTCAAGTAGCAGTTGTCGGAGCGGATCATGAACTGTTTGATGCATCTGCATTAATCCAGATCGCTGGCCGGGTCGGGCGTTCAATCGATTATCCAACAGGCGAGGTCATATTTTTTCATAACGGTATTTCCCGGGAAATGGATCAGGCAAAATCGATGATCATTTCGTACAATCGGAGGGGATGACGATGAATTGTTTTTTATGCGATCAAGCAATGCGGCACGAGCCAACATGGCGAAGCTTATTTTTTAATGACATCGCCGAAGTCGTCTGTTCAGTTTGCAGAGCCGAATTTTGCAAAGTGCCTGAAACGAGTTGCAAGGTATGCGGTCAACCCGGTGTTGACATGTGCCATGACTGCAGCGACTGGGAGCGAACAGAATTTGCCGGCATGATTCACTCGGGTAAAAGTCTTTATTTGTATAACGAAGCGATGAGGAGCTATCTTCACCAATATAAATTCCTGCAAGATGTCATCTTGGCAAAAGTTTTTGCGAGCGACATCCATGAAGCATTGTCTCAAACTGACGCTGTGTTGGTGCCCATCCCGATGAATGTGGAAAAATTAAAAAGAAGAACGTTTTCGCAAGTGGACGAATTATTAACGGCAGCCAATCTTCCTTATCAGCATTTTTTGACAAAATCCGAACAAATACAAGGTAAGAGAAATCGGGTAGAACGCTTAGAAAGTGAAAAAATCTTCGAGTGGAACGGCAAGGAAGTTCCTGATAATATCATCTTGATCGATGATTTGTACGCTACAGGCACAACGTTGCGTCATGCAGCAAAAGAATTGAAAATGGCAGGAGCCAAGGACATTCGGTTGTTTACGTTAATCCGCGCATAAAGGATGCCATAATTCTACGGATCTAAAAGATGACGAAATGAATGAGAAAAAAAGGTTGGATATCTGGTTGAAATTCAATCTTTTATCAGTAAGTATGATAGTTTTTTTAAAAAATGATAGCTTCAGAAACTTTAAGGAAGATCAAAGTGAATTTTATTAATAGAAAAGACCTGCCGAGCCGGCAGGTCTTTTCTATTAATGTTCGTAAATCATTTTATGGCTCATGCCGCCATCAATTTTCAAGCATTCGCCTGTGATGAAATCGTTTTTAGGATCACTAAGGAATAAGCATGCGCGAGCAATATCATCAACTGTCCCAACGCGACCGCTCCAATGTTGCTGGTGATCGACTGAGCGCAAATCTTTTGCGTCCCCGGTGTGAATCCAGCCGGGGGCGATCGAGTTTACTCGGATGCCTTTTTCGCTCAGTGTAGCTGCTAACGAATGGGTCAATGCATAAATCCCGCCTTTCGAGGCAGAATAGGTTTCAGTATTCGGTTCAGACATAAAAGCACGTGTTGAAGTCATATTAATGATGGAGCGGATGTCCTCAGTCATGAAACGGGCTGCTTCGCGGCTGCAGATAAAAACACTTTTCAAGTTCGTGTTTAGCACCCGGTCCCATTCCTGTTCATCCACTTCCCATATGGATTTGAATTCGGATATACCTGCATTATTGATTAAACTATGAATCGCCCCATGGTCTTCATGGATGGAAGCGAATGTTTCAATGACCTCAGAGAAATTTCCGACATCGCAATGCCGGAACTCCACTCCTTCAATTTCAACCTTTTCGATATCGAGTGCAATAACTGTAGCTTGTTGCGCTGTAAAATGTTCTGCAATGCTTTTGCCGATGCCTTGTGCGGCTCCGGTAACGACAATAATTTTATTTTTTAGCATAATTTTCATCTCCTTAGTAATTTATTTACCTAATCTTTGCGATGTTGAAACTTTTCGTGTTTTAAGAAGGGATGTTGAGGGAACTTATAGAAATAATACCGTGTAAGCTAATAGAAGGAGGAGTTAACATGCTACTATTTAACATTCGAGGCGACAACTTTGAGGTAACTCCAGCAATCCGTGAACATATTGAAAAGAAAGTTGAGAAAATTGAACGTTATTTTCCTGAAGGTACTGACGCGACAGTTATGGTCAACTTGAAAACGATCAACCATAGCCAAACTCAAGCGGAAGTTACAGTACCAATGAAAAACTTAGTGCTACGTGGAGAAGAACGTCACGAGGACTTATATGCAGCTATCGATTTGATCGTTGCTAAATTAGAACGCCAAATCAGAAAATATAAAACACGCATCAATCGGAAATTCCGCGACCGTGAAAGTTTAGGCACTGCGTTTGCTTCACTTGAGAACGAGTCACGTGCGAACGATGTCGCAGATGAAGACGAAGATGATTTGACAATCGTGCGTACAAAGCAATTTGATTTAAAACCAATGGATGAAGAAGAAGCGGTTCTTCAGATGAATATGTTGGGGCATAATTTCTTTGTCTTTACTGATGCTGAATCGAATGGCACGAACATTGTTTATAAACGAAAAGATGGATCATATGGTTTGATTGAAACTAGCTGATTCTATTGAAAAAGCCTCTCCTAGCGAGAGGCTTTTTTTGGTGGAACGGCGTTTGCGTCGACTCTTGTTTATTTGCACGCGGTTCACTGCAGTGTTAAAATGAGTCATGAGAATTTTTATCATGAATTAGAAACAAAAGGCGTTAAATCAACGTCAAGAAAGAATCTACAAATTTTTACACAATAGCAAAAGCGTTTTGGCATCTAGTTAAAGGACAGCCAGACACTATACAGGGAGCGGTTATATATGCTTGGAGTATTAAATAAGGTATTCGATCCGAACAAAAGAGATTTAAAAAGATTGGAAAAGACAGCTGATACCGTTGAGGCGTTAGCTGCAGATTTCGCTGCTTTATCCGATGATGCATTAAAAGCAAAAACGGATGAATTTGTCGCACGTTATGCTAAAGGTGAATCGTTAGACGATATGCTGCCAGAAGCATTCGCGACAGTACGTGAAGCTTCTAAGCGGGTTTTAGGCATGTATCCTTTCCGCGTCCAAATCATGGGTGCTGTATCCCTCCATGAAGGGAACATTTCGGAAATGAAAACCGGTGAAGGTAAAACTTTGACCTCGACTCTTGCTGTCTATTTGAATGCCATCTCCAAAAAAGGCGTACACGTCGTGACGGTCAATGAGTACTTGGCGAGCCGGGATGCCGTCGAAATGGGCCAACTTTTCGAATGGCTTGGTTTAACAGTCGGTATGAACTTGAACAGTTTGACTAAAGATGAAAAAAGAGCAGCTTATGCTGCAGACATAACTTATAGTACGAATAACGAACTCGGATTTGATTATTTGCGCGATAATATGGTGCTTTACAAAGCCGATATGGTTCAACGACCGTTAAATTACGCTGTAATTGATGAGGTCGATTCGATCTTGATCGATGAAGCACGAACTCCATTGATCATTTCAGGGCAGGCAGCAAAAGCGGCTCAGCTTTATATGCAAGCCAATGCATTTGCACGTCTTCTAGTTAAAGATACTGATTTCTCATTCGATGAAACGACTAAAGGCGTTGTGTTGACTGAAGAAGGCATCGAGAAAATCGAGAAAGCATTCGGCATCGATAATTTATTCGACATGAAACATGTTCGTTTGAATCATGCAGTAAACCAATCGTTGAAAGCACAAGTGACGATGCATCTTGACGTAGATTATGTTGTGCAGGACGGCGAAGTGGTCATCGTCGATCAATTTACTGGACGTTTGATGAAAGGCCGCCGTTATTCAGACGGCTTGCATCAGGCAATCGAGGCAAAAGAAGGCCTTGAAGTCCAAAATGAGTCGATGACGATGGCAACAGTTACATTCCAGAATTTCTTCCGTATGTATTCGAAATTGTCCGGCATGACCGGTACAGCGAAAACAGAGGAAGAGGAATTCCGTAATATCTACAATATGAACGTTATTTCGATTCCAACAAATAAACCGATCATCCGGGATGACCGGGTCGATTTGATTTACGCGACAATCGCCGGAAAATACAAAGCGGTTGCAGAAGACATTGCTGCTCGCCATAAAAAAGGCCAGCCTGTACTTGTCGGAACAGTCGCGATTGAAACGTCGGAGATCATTTCTGCTTATTTGACAAAACAAGGCATCAAGCATTCTGTATTGAATGCCAAAAACCATGCGTCTGAAGCAGAGATTATTTTAAATGCCGGTCAAAAAGGCGCCGTGACAATTGCAACGAACATGGCCGGACGTGGTACAGATATCAAATTAGGCGAAGGCGTTATTGAAGCCGGAGGTCTAGCTGTACTTGGAACCGAGCGCCACGAGTCCCGCCGTATTGATAATCAATTACGCGGACGTTCAGGACGTCAAGGCGATCCGGGTGTTACTCAATTTTATCTGTCGTTGGAAGATGATTTGATGCGCCGATTCGGTTCAGATGCGATGCGTTCAATGATGGAAAAACTAGGCATGGACGATTCGCAGCCGCTGCAATCGAAGATGGTGACGCGCTCTGTTGAATCTGCCCAAAAACGAGTAGAAGGAAACAACTTTGACGCACGTAAACGTTTGCTGCAATACGATGACGTGCTGCGTCAACAACGTGAAGTCATCTACACTGAACGTATGGAAGTTCTTGAAACCGATAATATGCGTGCATTAGTGGAAAAAATGATCGATGGTTCAATTGAGCGCATGGTTTACGCGCATACAGCTGATGAAAAACCGGAAAAATGGAACTTGAAAGCGATGTCCGAGTTGATCGGGGCTAACCTATTACCGGAACATACAATTTCTGTGGCTGATTTAGAAGGCAAATCACAGCAAGAACTCATCGATTTCATCAAAGCGGCAGTAACTAAACGCTATAATGAAAAAGAAGAAGAATTGACACCGGATCGCATGCGCGAATTCGAAAAAGTTGTCCTTCTTCGTTCAATCGATACGAAATGGATTGACCATATTGATGCGATGGACCAGCTTCGCCAAGGGATTCATTTACGTGCATACGCACAAAATGACCCGCTTCGCGAATACCAGCAAGAAGGTTTTGCGATGTTCGAGGAAATGGTGCTTGCAATCGAAGAAGACGTTGCTAAATACGCGATGAAAGCTGAAATTCGCAGCAATTTGGAACGTGAAGAAGTAGCGAAAGGCCAAGCCGTCAACCCGAAAGAAGATGGACCTGCGGCAGTTAAGAAAAAAGAGCCTGTGCGTAAAGATGTTTTAATTGGGCGCAACGACCCTTGTCCATGCGGCAGCGGCAAGAAATATAAAAATTGCCACGGTACGGCAACTGCATAAAGTGTACGACATGCCGAAGAGCAAATGCTCTTCGGTGTTATTATGAGGAGGAAATCACGATGATAGAATTATCAAGCATCCGCAATGAGCTCGACAAATCCGCCAATAAACTGGCCGACTTTAGGGGGTCTCTTTGACTTAGAAAACAAAGAAGCCCGCATTCAAGAGTTGGATGAAATGATGTTGGATCCGAATTTCTGGAACGACCAGGATTCTGCCCAAGTCGTTATTTCAGAAGCGAACGGATTAAAAGAAATCGTCAACACCTATCATGGGTTTGTAGAGACACAAGAAAATTTGGAGATGACGCTTGAGCTTTTGCGTGAGGAAGAAGACGAAGAATTGCACGAAGAGCTTGCTTCTGAATTAAAAGCGTTCCTCTCTGAATTAGCCGATTATGAATTGACGATGCTGCTTAGTGAACCTTACGACAAAAACAATGCCATCTTGGAATTGCATCCGGGTGCTGGCGGGACTGAGTCTCAAGACTGGTGTTCAATGCTGCTTCGCATGTATACGCGTTGGGCTGAAAAACGAGGCTTTAAAGTGGAGACATTGGATTACTTGGCTGGTGACGAAGCTGGCGTGAAATCGGTAACGCTCGGCATCAAAGGCCATAATGCATACGGTTATTTAAAAGCTGAAAAAGGCGTTCACCGTCTGGTTCGTATTTCACCATTCGATTCATCAGGACGTCGTCACACATCGTTCGTGTCGTGTGAAGTGATGCCTGAGTTTACAGGTGAAATTGAAATTGACATCCGTACGGAAGATTTAAAAGTTGATACGTACCGTGCAAGCGGCGCCGGCGGTCAGCACATCAATACAACAGATTCTGCTGTCCGCATCACTCACCTACCGACAGGTGCTGTTGTTACTTGTCAGCAAGAACGCTCGCAGATCAAAAACCGTGAAAAAGCGATGCAAATGTTAAAAGCGAAATTATATGCGTTGAAAATCCAAGAGCAAGAAGCACAGCTTCTTGAAATTCGTGGGGAACAAAAAGAAATTGGCTGGGGAAGTCAGATTCGTTCTTACGTGTTCCACCCGTATTCCATGGTCAAAGATCACCGCACGAATTTTGAAACCGGAAATCTCCAGGCTGTTATGGATGGCGATATCGACGGTTTTATCAATTCGTTGCTGCGTTCAAAAATGCAATAATCGGAAGTCCAGAAGCGTTTTTCGCTTCTGGACCTTTTTTGATTTCATTTGCGAATATACAAACGACTTCATCATGATGAAGTTCACAAGCGCCCTTGCCTTTGGTATACTCTGACAGGGTTATAGAGCTTATTGAGGAAAGAGGCTTCAGTAAATCATGATGAAAAACAAACAACGAAATCGAAAAGATCCGCATCCATTATTGAGAATATTTGCGGAGTATTTGAGCATCATCATCGGCTCGGCGATTGTGGCAATTTCTTTTAATGTTTTCTTATTGCCAAATGAAGTGGCTTCTGGCGGTGTCAGTGGGATCAGTACCATTTTAAAAGGCTTGTTCGATTGGCGGCCAGCATTTGTACAATGGGCATTTAATATTCCTTTATTCATTTCGGGTGTGATTTTGCTTGGTCGTAATTTTGGTGTTAAAACGGCTGTCGGCACGATTTTCCTTCCATTGGTCGTTTATTTAACGGAATCCTGGGAACCGTGGACGATGAATCCATTGCTCGGTGCATTGTTTGGTGGAATTTTAGTCGGGCTTGGTCTTGGTATTGTTTTTCGCGGCAACGCTTCAACAGGCGGCACCGATTTGGCTGCACAGATTATCACGAAATACACAGGGTTTACACTTGGCACAAGTGTGGCATTGATCGATGGAATGATTGTCCTTGCAGCTGCGATCGTTTTTGATATTGAAAAAGGCTTATACGCTTTGATCGGTTTATATGTGACAACGAAAACCATCGATTTGGTTCAAGTCGGCTTTGGCAGATCCAAGCTGGTTTATATCATTACCAACAAACAAGTGGAAATGCGTGATGCCATCTATGAAGAAATTGATCGTGGTGTGACGAAATTAACGGCAACTGGTGGCTATACGGAAGCTGAAAAACCGATTCTAATGGTCGTTGTTCATCAAACAGAGTTTACACGATTGAAAAAATTGGTCAGAGATGTCGATCCGGCAGCATTTGTTATAGTGTCCGATGCAGCGGAAGTGCTCGGTGAGGGTTTCAAAAGAGCCTAGTATTGGTATACTGTATGTGTACATACTAACGCGAGGAGGCACAATGAATGAAAAAGCAATTGATGGTTTTGCTATTCGGTTCTGCAATGGTTCTTGGCGCATGTGGAGGCGGAGATGAATCAGCTGATCCGCCTGCAGATTCAGGTAACGGCGACACGGCAACTATTGATGCTGAACAAGTTGTTCAACAAAACTGCATTTCCTGTCATGGTGAAAATCTTGAAGGACAAGGCAATTTCCCAGCTTTAAATGACGTAGGGTCTCGATTATCAGAAGAAGAAATCGCAGGCGTTATTGAAAATGGCCGAGGGGCAATGCCTCCAGGTATTATCAAAGGTGAAGAAGCGGCAGCTGTAGCAAAATGGTTGTCCGAGAAGAAATGAACCGGCTAATTAGCCGGTTTTTCTTTTTGTACAGTAATGTTAATGATTTGCGACTAGAACAACTATGTGTTAAATTGAACGACGTTCACTAAAAAAGATTAGGTCTAATCGGATGTTTTTTTATAGCTCTATAATAAAAAATGTATAGTACGAAACCCGATTGATACAAAAATGTAATAAAAAATCCAACGCTAAGGTGTTATAATGATTCTGCTGGAATTTTTCAGGAAAGAAATTCTACTTTAATACTCAGTTTAGGGAAACATAAAATATATAGGTGGTTATTAGATGATTCAGATGAAAAATGTGTACAAAAAATATCCGAATGGCATTGTAGCCCTCAACGGGTTGAATGTTGAAATCGACCAAGGTGAATTTGTTTATGTAGTAGGTCCCAGCGGTGCTGGGAAATCGACTTTCATCAAGATGATGTATCGTGAAGAACGTCCAACTTCTGGACAAATGTTCGTAGATGGCATCGACATTGCAACATTGAAAAACAAAAGAGTGCCTATGTTGCGCCGCCAGATGGGCGTCGTATTCCAGGACTTTAAACTTTTGCCAAGGCTGAATGTGTACGAAAACGTAGCATTCGCATTGGAAGTTATCGAAGAATCTCCTGCAAGAATCCGTGAACGCGTGTTAGACGTGTTGGACATGGTGGGATTAAAGCATAAAGCGCGCATGTTCCCAACAGAATTGTCTGGTGGCGAAGCGCAGCGAATTTCAATTGCACGCTCTATTGTCAATAAACCGAAAGTGGTCATTGCCGATGAGCCTACAGGAAACTTAGATCCTGAAACTTCTTGGGATATCATGAACTTATTCGAACAGATCAATGCATCAGGAACGACAATTTTAATGGCAACACATAATAAGGAGATTGTGAATACAATGAGACATCGCGTTATTGCGATTGAAGGCGGACTAATCGTTCGCGACGTAGACGGAGGTGATTACGGTTATGAAAGCTAGAACCTTATTGCGTCATTTCCGTGAAAGCTTAAAAAGTCTAGGACGTAATGGCTGGATGACTTTTGCATCCGTCAGTGCCGTAACTGTAACCTTACTGCTTGTTGGAGTATTCGTTTTGATTATGATGAACTTGAACAAAGTGGCTGAAGACCTTGAAAACGATGTTGAAATGAAAGTATTCGTGGCTTTAGAAACTGATGATGTTAGCAAAAAAAGCATCGAGAAGTCGATCAATGATTTACCTGAAGTGGAATCAGCAGTTTATTCCACGAAAGAACAAGAACTGGCTGATTTAGTATTGGATTTCGGGAACGAATTAAGCTTATTCGAGCAAAGCAATCCTTTGTTTGATGTTTTTTATGTGAAAGCATCCAATCCTCAAAACACGGGGAAAGTAGCTACCGAAATTGCTAAAATCGAAAATATTGAAAAAGTGGAATATGGCAAAGGCAAAATTGAAAAATTGTTCAATTTCCTGAATGCTGGACGAAATGTCGGATTGATTCTTATTCTGGCGCTTCTTTTCACAGCGATGTTCTTGATCTCGAATACGATTCGCATCACAATCGTAGCAAGACGCCGCGAAATTGAAATTATGAAACTCGTAGGGGCGACTAACTGGTTTGTTCGCGTGCCATTCATCTTAGAAGGCATGTGGCTAGGCTTGCTAGGCTCAATCATCCCGATTGGCCTAGTAGCGGCGCTTTACTACAATACGCTGCAATTTGTGCAGCCGAAATTGAGCGGGGAATTATTCCAATTGCTTGGTTTTACACCATTCATCTACCAAGTAGGCGGTTTGATCTTGTTAATGGGCGTCTTTATCGGCGTTTGGGGAAGTTTCATGTCTATCCGAAAATTCCTTCGTGTATAAGTTCAATTTCACAAATATGGGATAGTAATAGAGTTATATTGCTAACACAAGCAATACCGGCATCGTTCGCGATGCCGGTATTTTATTTTTGTTCACAAAAGGCTGACGGACATAGTGGAATTCAGACCATAGTTTATCGTATGATGAACGTTAGGCGAGGTGAAATGACAATGTCGAAAAAACTGATCGGCTTGACGCTGATTGCGGTATTGATTGGAGTGGCTGTTGCCGGTGTGGTAAAAGACAATATTGAAAATACGACGGAGTTTGACAATATTGCACTTGGCAGCGATGTTGATTTTTTAGCGACGGAGCAGGGTTTAGCAAAAGGCGAGACGGCGCCTGATTTTGAATTGACGACTTTGGACGGCGAGTCCGTTAAATTATCCGATTATCGGGGCAAAAAAGTCATCTTGAACTTTTGGGCTACCTGGTGTCCGCCGTGCCGAGCGGAAATGCCTCATATGCAGAAATATTATGAAGAGCAGGCAGCTGCTGACAATGTTGAAATTTTAGCAGTGAACCTGACAAAAGAAGACCATGGCATGGAAAAAATCGAGACATTTACAGAAGAGTACGGATTGTCATTCCCGATCCCACTGGATAAATCCGGTGAAATTGGTGCTTTATATCAAGCAGTGACCATTCCGACTTCTTATATATTGGATACGCAAGGACGCGTTCAGACAAAATTTGTCGGACCGATGGACCAAGCGACTATTGAAAAAATTATATCGACTATGGACTAAGGGGATGAGAAGATGAATTCAATCGAGACGAAATCAGTTCATACCGCAACAATGGGTGAGCGTACGATCCAACCAAAAGTAATGCCGCTTTACCAAACTTCCGCTTTTGCTTTTTCTTCTTTAGAAGAGCTGGAAGGCTATTATGATGGAAATGGAACCTATTTGTATTCGAGAACGGCGAATCCGAATACCGATGCGCTCGGCCAAACCGTTGCGGACCTAGAAGGAGCGCCTAAAGGTGTTGCAGCTTCGTCAGGCATGTCGGCGATCCTTGCGGGGATTTTAGCGGTGGCTGGTGCAGGAGACCATATTCTTGCAGCAGAAGATGTATACGGTGGGACGTTCCATTTGCTGAAAGAAGAATTGGTGCGTCTTGGAATGACCGTCCATTTTGCTGATTTTACAAATATCAGCGAAATTGAACAAATTCTGATTGATTACCCGGAAGTGAAGTTGATATTCAGCGAGTCCATTACGAATCCGTTTTTAAGAGTGGAAGATATTGCAATGCTTGAGCAATTGAAAAAGCATTACGGCGCGAAATTGATGATTGATAATACATTCGCTACGCCCGTTTCGATTCAACCGTTTGCGTTAGGCGCAGACCTTGTAGCACATAGTGCGACTAAATATCTTGGCGGTCACAGCGACGTCACGGCAGGTGTACTTGTCGGAGATGCGGAATTGATCGGCTTGGCTGAGAACCGCATCGTTAACATGGGCATGAATTTAAGTCCTTTTGAAGCGTGGCTCACAATCCGCGGCATTAAGACGCTTGCTTTACGAATGAAGTCTCAGAACGATAATGCAGCAGCAATTGCGGAGTTTCTTCAAGACAAAGCACAAGTCTGGTATCCAGGCAAAGGTGCGATTGTTTCGTTCGCCTTGCCAGAATCAGTTGATGTTTCAAAATTCTTTTCTTCTCTTGGCTGGATTAAAATCGTTCCAACTTTAGCAGGGGTAGAGACGACCGTTTCATACCCGTTTGGCACTTCACACCGTGCGCTGTCTATTGAAGAAAAAGAGAAAATTGGTGTTACGCGCCAAGTGATTCGCCTGTCCGCTGGCATCGAAGGAACGTCGGATATCTTAGCGCAGCTGGGCAAGGCTTTTGAAAACTGAAAAAGAAGTACAGTGAGTACGGTTTCTTTGGTACAATGGGAAGAAATGCAAGTGGTAGTGAATAGGAAGGTGTAAAAGTGATAATGGATGCGTTGTTGGACATAGGAAGATTTTTTATAAACCCTGTTTTATACATAGCTTTGTTGGCAGCAGTGCTGCTCGGCTACTTCCGCGTCAAGAAAGAACGGAAAATGTTTCGGACACGCATAGTTTGGGGCTGGAAGGAATTTACCGGCTTGCTGAAAGATGGATTGTTATTTGCAATACTTTTTTCAGTGCTTTTTTCCGGAATCGGATTGGTGGTGCCGATTGAATGGTTGATTGCGTTGAGTGCGGCCGCCGTTATTTTAATGGTAACAGGTGTTTATCAGCTCGGTTCGTTCATCTATTTAGCTTCAGCCGCGATATTCATCGGTTGGATATTCCGCAACAACGATTGGAACCTGGCTATTGGAAAATACAGTTATGATGGTTATTTTGTCAGTTGGGACTGGTTATTGCCGGTTGCATTAATTACAGGAGCGATTGTGATTGTGGAAGGTTTATTAATCCGCAAGCATGCAGCAAAAGCGGCATCACCGCGTCTTGAAATCTCATCCAGAGGACTTGCCGCAGCCTTTTATTCGACAAAACGGTTATGGCTGCTTCCAGTTTTACTAGTGGTGCCTGGTGATTTAATCGAATCATACGCACCTTATTGGCCGCAATTACCAATCGGTGAAAGCATGTTTTCATTCATTTTATTCCCGGTGGTTTTTGGATTCCAAAGCCGTGCTAGAAAAACGATGCCTATTTATTTGTATCCGGTAATCGGTGGTTTGGTTTGGAAGTTAGGTGTGGCAATTGTACTTTTAGCACTCGGAGCGCTCTTCTGGGAGCCGCTTGCTCTCGCTGCATTGGCATCAGGTGCCGTGTTGCGCTTAGCGATTACAGTGGCGTATGAGTTGAAAGAACGTCAAGGCAATAATGCGGTTGCGCCGCAGCCGATAGGTGTCATGATCATCGATGTACTGCCCGATTCCCCGGCTCAAAAGATGGGCTTGTTGCGTGGAGAAGTCATTCGCAAAGTCAACGGCTTGTCTGTGTCTAACGAAATGGAATTGTATGAAGCGATTCAAGTGAATGCGGCCCATTGCCGACTTGAAGTGCTGGACCACAGCCGCGAAGTAAGGCTGCGTCAACATGTTATTTTCCGCCATGACCACCATCGTCTGGGTCTCATCGTCGTTAAATAAGGAGCTAATGAAATGGAATCAATGCTTACAAAATTTTTACTATCCCTGCTGCTTCCAGGACTCTTGGTCGTACTTTTTACAAGAGTCACCTTCAATCATATCGTGGGACTGATTTTAACAGTCGCTTTGATTGCAGCTGCAGTATACGCAGGATATACCCATACGTGGTTTTTATACGCTGTGAACGCCGCTTCTTTGACTCTCGGGTTCTGGTACGCTTCACGCATGTATTACCGCACTAAAAAAGCCGACACTCCTGATGAGTGACGGCTTTTTTTACGGATAGAATAGACTGTAAAGTGCAAGAACCGCAATGGATCCAATAACGACCAAGATAACGTTTGCCCCGGTTAAGGCGATGCCAAAAGCGGCAATTGCTCCGACGATGCCGAACCAAATGTTTTCCTGGATGAAAAAGATTGCCGGAAAAATCAAAGCGCCAAGCACAGCGTATGGGATGTTGCGCAAAATCTGTTGTATAGCGCCAGGCAGTTCACGGCCGTCCAAAAATGTTAACGGGATGACGCGTGGTATGTATGTCACGATGGCCATGCCAAAAATGACCCACCAGATCCAATCGCCCATTATGTTTTCACGCCTTTCGTAGAAATGATTTCAACGATAATTGCAGAAGCGAGTGTCGAAAATAAAATGGCCCAGCCGGTGGATAACCAGCCGGTGAAATAAAAGACCGAATGGATGATTCCCGCAATTGCCGCCAAGGATAACACTTTCCGGTTGCCGCGCATGGAAGGAACTAAAAGTCCGATGAACATCGCATACAAAGCGATCGACATGGCGGCTTGCAGAAATTGCGGCAAGTTTGCACCGATCAAATGACCGATCGCCGTAAACACGACCCAGCTGCCGTAAGAGATAGCAATGACGCCTGCGGCAAAAGTTGTTCGTACTTTGCGATCTTCTTGGATGGCAAGCACAGCGAACGATTCATCAGTGATGCCAAACGCATAAAGTGCTTTTTTCCAGACAGGTGCCGGTTCCATTTTTTCGTTCAAGGCGGCGGTCATCAGAAAATGCCGAATGTTGACGACGAACGTGTTCAGCACGATCAGTATCGGAGCTACGCCTGCAGTAATAAGTGATAGCGATATATATTGTGCAGCGCCGGCAAATACGAAAATACTCATTGCAGTCGCTTCAATCAATGATAAGCCGGTGGTCTTTGCCAGCAGCCCAAATGTGAGAGCGACGGGGAAATAACCGATTGCAATGCTTGAGCCGGCTTTCAGCCCAGCAATAAAACCGCGTTCTGTCATGAGGCAGACTCCTTATGTAAAGTATTTCTCTTTTCCAAATGAGGTGAAAGAGTGTAAAGTATTCAATATAGTCTATCATAAGATAATTCGGCTATTGAAGTATAGCCTAAAAACAATTGATGGCTCGAATGAGCGCATTCGTTTTTCTCGAAACAGGGCGTTGAATGTTGGTACGTCTATATATTCGTACATGACAAAGGCAAAGGATGGAAGACATGGCAGACTTTTTTTCACTTGAAAATATTATTGAATTAACACAATCGTACCGGGCATTTGGTCCGCTCATCGGATTCTTACTGCCATTTTTAGAAGCTTTTTTACCCTTTTTGCCATTATTTATATTTGTTTTCGCTAATGCGACAGCTTACGGCTTATGGTTCGGCTTTCTATTATCCTGGCTTGGGTCAGTAGTAGGCGCCTATACTGTGTTTTTGCTTATTCGTAAATACGGGCGAGCACGCTTTATGAATTTTATGACCCGCCACGAAAAAGTGGAGAAATTGATTCATTGGGTGGAACGCAACGGTTTCGGCCCATTGTTTTTGATCTTATGTTTTCCGTTTACACCATCTGCATTAGTCAATTTTGTGGTCGGGCTCTCGAACATTAATCGTCATTATTATTTATTGACGGTAATGGCCGGGAAGTTAGTGATGGTCTTCATCATTTCGTTCGTCGGCTACGACATCCGTGCACTGTTCACGCAGCCGTTTCGAACGGCAATTGTCATTGGCGTCATTGTGATTCTTTATGTGGTGGGCAAGATTTTTGAGAAAAGAATGCACAAACGTGTGGAAGAAGATTTTAGGCAAGCGAGAGAAGACAATAAAAAACAGGGTTGAGGCAGCTGTGGAAAGTAGCGACTCACCTGTTTTTCTTATATAATAAGAACAAACGTTCTTTATGAAGGAGTGATCATGTGTCTTTGCGAATTGTTCATGGACGTGCAGGTTCCGGCAAAACCCGGTTTATACAGGAAGAAATTGCTGAAGAATTGAAACGCAGCAAGGATGGAGATCCGATATTTTTCATTGTGCCTGACCAAATGTCCTTTTCTACCGAATATCGTCTTTCTTCAGCTTATGGCATGAACGGCATGATCCGCGCACAAGCAGTGACTTTCAAGCGCTTGGCTTGGCGCGTGCTGCAGGAAGTAGGAGGCATCAGCCGCAA
Source organism: Planococcus sp. (in: firmicutes) (assembly GCA_041553775.1). Lineage (GTDB taxonomy): Bacteria > Bacillota > Bacilli > Bacillales_A > Planococcaceae > Planococcus. The sequence goes on along the minus strand of JBFEIJ010000008.1, from coordinate 34,218 downwards.
GGAAGTGGATGCGTTCGGCTACCGTATGTTGATCCGCAGCCTGCTTGAAGAACATAAAGATGAGTTTCAGCTTTTCCGCAGAGCTGCTGGTAAACGGGGCTTCACGGATCAAATTGAACAATTAGTGAAAGAATTTGCACGTTATTGCGTCGATTGTGGCGAGCTGTCAACCATTCGCTCATCGCTGGAAACTGCTGGTGCTCCGCGTACATTGCTCGATAAATCAGCAGACCTGGAACTTATTTTAGCTGAAATAGAAAACCGCCTTGGGAAAGTTTTTGTCGATTCCGAAGGCCATTTGGCATTGCTGGCCGAAAAAATACGTCATTCCGAGCTCGTCAAAAGTTCAACAGTCTATATTGATGGATTTGCGTCATTCACTGCGCGTGAATACGAAATCATTGTGGAATTAATGAAATACGCAAAAAATGTAACGATTGCATTGCCGATGGACGAGGCATCAGACGGGCACGATGAACAGGCTCTTTTTCACCAATCCGCTAATACCGCTCAGCGGCTAATTGAATTTGCACGAGTAGAAGCAGTGGATGTGGATCAACCTGTTCATATGAGCACTCCTCGGCGTTTTGCGAATGCGGAACTTGCTCATCTGGAACAAAATTTCGATGTGTATCCGCAACCGGCTGGAGAATCACAAGGTCATATTCGTTTGATAGAAGCGTCCAATCGACGCGCAGAAGTCCATGCCATGGCGAGATCGATTCGCCAACAAGTCCAAAGTGGCATGCGCTATAACGAAATTGCGGTACTTTACCGACAACCGGAAGTTTATGACGAATTGCTCAACACCATTTTGCTCCAATATGATATTCCTTATTTTATCAGTCAAAAGAAAACGATGCTCCACCACCCGTTGATTGAATTCAGCCGGTCGGTGCTTGAAGCTGTCCTTTCGAATTATTCATATGAACCAGTGTTTCGAGCAGTAAAGACCGATTTGTTTTTCCCGGAAGCAAGCGTTTCAAAATGGCGTGAACGAAGCGATCTATTGGAAAACTACGTCATTGCAAATGGTATTTTCGGTGAACGGTGGTTTGATGACAAGCGCTGGTTCTTTAAAAAATACCGCGGACTGGAAATGCATACCGGCATTCAGACCGACGAAGAGCGGGCGGCGCAACTTGAGCTTCATGCTGTTCGCGATCTTATTCGGGACCCGCTTGCGCGTTTAAAGGAAAACTTCAGCAGCTGCCGGACTGGACGCGATATTGCGGAAGCGCTTTATCTGTTTATCGAAGAGCAAGATGTTTACAGTAAATTGCAAACGCTGAAAGATCGTGAAGAATCAGAGCACCGGTTATTGGCCGCTACAGAGCACGAACAAGCTTGGACGCAGTGGATAGCCGTTCTTGATCAATTCGTTTTGATGTTTGGCGACCAGGAAATCGGTTTGCCGGCGGCTGCAAAAATTTTGGATGAAGGATTTGAAACCTTGGAGTTTTCACGAATTCCACCTTCACTGGATCAAGTCACAGTTGCGAAATTGGACTTGGCTCGCTTGATGGACATCAAATCCGTCTACGTTATCGGAGCAAATGATGGCATCTTGCCGAAACGAGTTGAGCAAGAAGGCTTGCTGACGGACACCGACAGGGAATGGTTCGCCCAAATTGGCATTGAACTCGCCCCGACATCGAAAAGCAGGTTGATGGATGAAACGTATATGGCGTACCGAACTTTGACATCAGCGTCGCATACATTAACCGTTTCTTATCCGATTGCGGACGAAGAAGGAAAAGCGCTGCTGCCTTCGATGTATATTCAAAAGCTTCAAGATATGTTCAGTATCGCCCTAACACCAGCCGCAATCGATCCGGCGGAATTAACGGATGCAACGCCGCTCGATTATATTTCACATCCTCGCGCAACTTTGGCTTATTTGACATCACAGCTGCGCGGTGGTGACTTAACAGCGGAATGGCGTGCGGTTCTAACTTATTACCGCGAAGATCCGTTATGGTCTTCTGTCATATCGCGTATTTTGGAGCCCATCAAACCGAATACAGCTGACACATTGCGCGAAGAAATTGCTGAGCCATTATACGGCAAAACACTTGCATCAAGCGTATCACGCGTAGAATCGTATTTTAGCTGCCCATTTGCACAATACGCCTCTTACGGGCTTCGGCTTGAAGAGCGGCGTCAATACAAGCTGGCAGCTCCAGCGATGGGGGATTTATTCCACGCGGCGATTAAATGGATTTCAGATGAAGTGGCACGGCTCGGCGTGTCATGGTCTTCGCTGTCGCAAAAGCAATGCCATGATTTGGCGAAAGCGGCCATCGATCAATTGTCGCCTTATTTTGTCAACCACATCTTGATGAGTTCACATCGCTATCGCTATATTCAGCATAAATTGGAAGCCATTATCCGTCAGACTGCATTTATGCTTGGTAAACATGCAAAAGTGACAGGCTTTACGCCAGTCGCAATGGACGTAAGCTTTGGCTTGAAAGAATCGATTCCAGCGTTAGAAGTGCCATTGCATAAGGGGCGTCTGATGAATATCCGCGGCCGCATCGATCGCATCGATTCGACTGAAATTCACGACAAACCGTATATTCGCATTGTGGATTACAAATCATCAAAGCAAGGTTTGGAGCTAGGGGATGTCTATCACGGCTTGGCACTTCAGACATTTACTTATCTCGATGTGGCGCTTGATAATTCAGAGCGTATTCTTGGAACTGAGGCAGAACCTGCTGGCGTTCTGTATTTCCACATGCACAACCCGATGTTGAAACTGTCGAAGCTGATGACAGCTGATGAAATCGAAGAAGAAGTGGTCAAATCATTTAAGATGAATGGCCTGTTAGTGGAAGACCCTGAAGTGATCGAAGCGATGGATAGCGGAATTGAAGGTTACTCCAATGTGATTCCCGTGCGTCTCAATAAAAATGGAGACATTTCCAAGTCCCAATCAAAAACGGTATTGAAAGAAGACTTGCAAGCAATTCGCAGATTTGTCCGCGGTAAACACCAGACCGCTGGAAACGGAATTTTGGAAGGTGATACGCAAATCACGCCGTATAAAGTGAAAGACCAGACGCCGTGTCAATTTTGCTCTTACCGCTCGGTTTGCCAATTTGATCCGGAAGACCCCGACCAGCATTACCGGAAATTGCCTTCTTTAAATGCTGACAAGGCAATTGAACTTATTCGAAAGGAGGCTGCAGGCGATGATACCGAACAAACCGACTGATGCCACTTGGACAGACGAACAATGGCAAGCGATATGGGCCAAGGGACAGGATATGCTCGTGTCCGCTGCGGCCGGTTCAGGGAAAACAGCCGTTTTGATCAACCGCATGATTGAGAAAGTGCTTGCGGAAGACAATCCGATTTCCGTCGACGAATTGCTCGTAGTGACGTTTACCAATGCCTCGGCGGCGGAGATGCGCCACCGCATGCTCGTCGCACTTGAAAAGGCTGTAGCTGAAAATCCCGATTCAAAGCATTTGCGAAAACAATTACGCCTTATTAACAAAGCACAAATTTCAACTTTACACTCATTCTGCCTGCAAGTGGTCAAACAGTATGCCTACCTGCTGGAAATTGATCCGGGCTTCCGAATCGCTAATGAAACGGAAGCTGCGTTGCTGAGAGACGATGTGCTTGAAGCAGTACTTGAAGAGGCCTATCAAGGAGAAGGGGCTGAAGCTGTATACCGTCTGGCAGACAGTTTTACTTCGGATCGCAATGATCAAGCGATGGAAGTGTTATTGAACAAATTATACGATTATTCGCGCGTCCATCCGAATCCTGATCAATGGCTTAATCAGGTGCCGGCGTTATACGCGGTGCCAGAACATGCTTCGATTGATGATCTGCCATTCATCAGCGATTTGAAATTGGCAATTCGACATGCATTTGAAGAAGCGTTACAGCTTGCATTAGAAGGACAGGCACTGGCGCTTGAACCAGATGGTCCTGCTGTTCTTGAGCTTACATTTGATATGGATATTGCAATTATCCAGGCGGCGATAGAAGCGCTAGATGAATCGTGGGAAAGTTTGCATGAATTTAGCAAATCGTTAGTTTGGTCGAAAGCGGCCTCAATCAAAAAGGATTCGTGCGACCCCAAATTGGCAGAAGAAGCCAAAGGACGGCGCAACGATGTAAAAAAACTGATCAATGGTATTTTCGAGGCTTATTTTACGCGTGGGCCGAAACGGCTGCTCGAAGAAATGCGTGAAATGGCACCATTAATGGAAACATTGACGGGACTCACAAAAACGTTTGCAATGCATTATAAGGCATTGAAAATAGACCGTGCCCTCGTGGATTTCTCGGATTTGGAACATTACGCGCTGCAAATTTTAACTGATGGTGAGCAAGCTTCAGACATTGCAAAAGAATATCAAAAGCAATTCAAAGAAGTGCTCGTTGACGAATACCAAGACACCAATTTGCTGCAGGAAAAGATTTTATCTTTGGTGAAGTCCGGTACGGAAGCAACAGGGAATTTGTTCATGGTAGGAGACGTGAAGCAGTCGATTTATCGGTTCCGTTTAGCCGAACCGATGCTGTTTCTTGGGAAATATTCACGTTTTACAAATGACGCCGAAGGCACGGGGTTAAAAATCGATTTGAATGCCAATTTCAGGAGCCGCAAGGAAGTTCTTGATGGAACGAATTATATTTTCTCTCAAATTATGGGTGAACGGGTTGGCGAAATCACCTACGATGCATCCGCAGAATTAAAGCATCAAGCGCCGTTTCCAGAAATGGAAGTGCCGCTCGAATTGGCATTGATCCATGAACCGGAATCGGATGAAGAACCAGAAGATGATTTGTCGAAATCGCAATGGGAAGCCCGGTATATTGCTGGGGAGATCCACAAACTCATGGATCAAAAAACCCAAGTTTACGATCCATGGAAACAAGAAAATCGAGCGCTCGAATACAGTGATATTGTCGTGTTGATGAGGTCGATGACGTGGTCAGGAGATTTTGCAGATGAGTTTAAAGCGGCAGGTATTCCGTTATATGCAGAACTCACCGGCGGCTATTTCGATGCCCTGGAAGTGATGATCATGTTGAATACATTGCGGGTTATCGATAATCCATACCAGGACATTCCGCTAGCATCGCTGCTTCGAGCGCCTTTTATCGGATTAAAAGAAAATGAACTGGCGGAAATTCGTTTGGCTGCACCGAACGCCTCTTATTATGAAGCGCTCAAAATATTTATCCGTAATGGTTCGGGCATTGACCGGGCTGCTGCTGAAAAACTGCAGCGCTTCACCTTGCAGCTGGAAGATTGGCGCAATTTGGCACGTCGAGGCTCACTTGCTGAATTGATTTGGCAAGTGTATTTGGATACGAATTATTACGAAATGGCCGGCGCGATGTCGAATGGCAAACAGCGGCAGGCGAATTTACGGGCATTGCATGACCGTGCGCTGGAATACGAAAAAACCTCATTTCGCGGACTGTTTCGTTTTTTGCGCTTTATTGACAGGATGCGTGAACGCGGAGACGATTTAGGAACTGCGAAATCATTAAGTGAAAAAGAGAATGTCGTTCGCTTGATGACAGTGCACAAATCGAAAGGCTTAGAGTTCCCAGTTGTATTCTTTGCTGGCACCGGCAGAGCCTTTAACGAAATGGATTTTCGGAAATCCTATTTATTCGACCAAGAATACGGATTGGCGGTAAAAGCGATCAATCCCGACACACGTTTGGAATATACATCGTTGCCATTTCTAGCGGTCAAGGAAATGAAACAACTGCAGATGAAAGCGGAAGAAATGCGGGTTTTGTATGTAGCGATGACCCGTGCAAAAGAGCGGTTGTATATGACGGCTTCCGTCAAAGACATTGACCGGTTATTGGAAAAATGGAAAGTCAATTCGTCACATGTTTTGATGCCAGATTTCATGCGCTCCCGTGCGAAATCTTACCTTGACTGGATCGGCCCTGCATTGTCGCGTCATCCAGACGCGTCAGAGATATTTGGCACAGATGGACATGTTTTGCCGCATCATTCCCGTTTTCATGTGAGCATCATCGAGTCGACTTCACTGTTGCCGACCGTACTGGATGCTGAAGAATTGCTCCATACGGAAACAGGGGATATCGATTACACGGAGGAAATTTCGCGCAGGTTCGACTTCCGCTATCCGCATCAACAGGCGGTGGAAAAGAGATCGAAACAATCCGTTTCGGAGATGAAACGCCTGCAAATGCTGCAGCGGCTAGATGAACCCGAATCGTTTATCAGTTCAAATGGCGGACCAGAAAAACGTGCTTTAGCTCATCGTCCAAACTTTATGCAAGAAAAACAAATGTCAGCAGCTGATGTCGGGACAGCAGTCCATGCGGTCATGCAGCACATTCCTTTAGATGAAAAGATGTCGCTAGAAGAAATCAAGGACTTTATCAAAAAACTAGTAGGCAATGAAATATTATCGGAAGATGAAGGCAAGTCTGTCCGCGCCCATAGCATCAGCAAATTTTATGCCAGCGATTTATACGAGCGTCTGTCGAAGGCTAAAAACATCAAACGGGAAGTTCCTTTTACGTATGCGAAGCAAGACGAGGATGGCGATCATCAAATCATCCAAGGGATTATTGACTGTCTGTTTGAAGAAGAGGATGGCTGGGTCTTGCTGGATTATAAAACGGATCGCGTGTCAAATATTGTGGATGTCAAACAGGAAATGGCTTCTCGTTACGGCGTGCAATTAGCTGTCTACCAAGAAGCGGCAGAAGCGATATTGCAAATCCACATTAAGGAACGGCTGCTGTATTTATTCGCGGCAGACCGAACAGAGACAATTTAGGGGGATTGACGTGAATTTAAAACCTGTTGGCACCAATGAACGCATCGAGGCATTGGACTTGATAAGAGGCTTTGCGCTGCTCGGCATTTTGCTGATCAACATGCCCGCGTTCCATTCGCCATTTTCCTATATCGATCCGTACACTTGGTTTGATGGGGAATGGGACACAGAAGTGTTTACATTTTTAGATATTTTTGTGCAGGCAAGCTTTTATCCGTTATTTTCTATGTTATTCGGGTATGGTTTAGCTATGCAGTTCGTTAAAGCGCAGAAAAATGGAAAGCGGTTTGCACCTTTAGCAAGCAAACGCCTCTTTTTTCTCTTGATCATTGGACTCATGCATGCGTTTTTGATTTGGTATGGAGACATCTTGATCACTTATGCGTTAACAGGCATTTTGCTGATTGGCATGCTGCGGCTGCCACCGGCATGGCTACTGGGTTTCTCGGCAACTCTTTATGCTATCCCACAGCTCTTATTAACAGCGGTGATGTTTATCGCAGTATCTGCTGACTCGAATTTCTATACGGGCATACAAGAAGTCCAAAATTCGTTAGCGGCTTACCCGACGGGATCATTTGCAGAGATCTTCCGTCAGCGCATTGATGATTGGATGTATGTCAACAATCCATCAACTTATTTCCTGTTGATGATCATTATCCTTCCTCATATGATGCTCGGAGCAGCTGCCGCGAAATGGCGCCTTGTCGAACGCGCTGATCAATTAAAAGGATTATGGACAGGACTTGCGATAGGTGGATTTGGGTTAGGACTTTTATTAAAATCGATGCCGTTCATTTTTGAGAAAAACTTCGCATTTATGCACGTGCAAGATTTTCTGGGTGGTCCGCTCGTGACAATCGGCTATGCCGCAGCAATCGTTTTATTGTCCCGTTTTACAGGTTTTCAAAAACTATTCCATCCATTTGCCAAAGTTGGCCGCATGTCGATGACCATCTATATCATGCAATCATTGATCGCTACGTTCATCTTCTACTCATATGGATTTGGCTTATACGGTCAAGTGGATATCCTGGTTGGAACAATTATCGCTTTGGGCATTTTTGCAGTGCAATTGATATTCGCGGAATTATGGTTTACCAAATTTTCGCAAGGACCGCTTGAGTTTTTGTGGAAAAAAGCAACTTACGGACGAAATTTTGAAAAAAGCAACAATTCAAAACAATGAATGTGTATAATGAATGGAATCAAAGAAAAGGAGTGTTTGAAGTATGAAGCTGTTATCTTTTCGATTTGAAGGGGAAGAACGTTTTGGACCGAAAGTTAAGAAGGAAGAAGCTGTATGGGATGTATTAGCGATTCAGCAAGAATTAGAAGTATTGCCATCTTTTCCACAAAAGCTTGTCGAAGGCGTTTCACAAGGCATGGAATTTGTTGAACAGATGCGCAAACTAGTTGAAGCGGCTGGAAACGCGGAGCATTCTGAGCAATTCAAACTCTCTTTTTCGGACATCGAATGGCTAGCGCCAATTACACGCACACCTAAAAATATTATTTGTGTCGGCAAAAACTATGCTGACCATGCAGAGGAAATGGGCGGAGAAGCGCCTAAAGAGATGGTCGTCTTTACAAAAGCGTCGAATACCATTGTTGGAGACGAAGCTACGGTTTCAGCTCATAGCGATGTGACGGAAGCTTACGATTACGAAGGTGAATTGGCAATTGTCATCGGTAAAGCAGGCACGAAAATTCCGAAGCAACGGGCTTATGATCACGTGTTTGGATATACGATCGCCAACGATTTGACAGCGCGCGACGTACAGGCGAAACACCAGCAATATTTCTTAGGGAAAAGCCTCCAAGGGTCTTGTCCAATGGGCCCATACCTAGTAACGAAAGATGAAATCCCGCAATCGCAACACCTTTCCATCGTTACAAAAGTTAACGATGAAGTTCGTCAAAACGGCAATACGGAAAACATGATTCGCCGCGTGGATGATCTTATTTCAGAAGTATCGACATACGTGGCACTAGAGCCAGGCGATGTGATCTTAACGGGAACACCAGCTGGCGTAGGCAAAGGGTTTACACCGCCAAAATTCTTGAAAGCCGGAGACACCGTAAAAGTTTCAATCGAATCAATCGGTACACTCGTCACACATTTGTCATAACGGCAAACATGTCTTTTCAGTCTACAATTATGCTAAACTGAAATAGACTATTTTAGAAGAGGTGACGATTTGGCTTTTTTAACAGATACTACACATTTACACATTACGACATGGGTCATCGGCATTGTCTTGTTTCTAGCAGCTGCCTTTATGGCAAATGGCTCTAAAGGGCGCAAAATCATACATATGATTCTTCGCTTATTCTACATTTTGATTTTGATATCTGGATTAACTTTGTTCGTTGGGCATTCATCATTTGATGCAATGTTGTACGGCATGAAGTTCCTATTCGGTTTATTGACTATCGGGATGATGGAAATGGTGCTGGTGCGTTCGAAGAAACAAAAACCGGTAACTTTATTCTGGGCATTGTTCGCAGTATTTTTGTTCATCACCATGTTCTTAGGTTTCAAATTGCCAATCGGCATCGACTTTTTGGCTTAAATTTCTACAGAACAGGCGCAATGTGCGCCTGTTTTTTTATGTGGAAATTCACAGTTTAGACGAAACTGGCAATCAACTGCTTGTTATTTAGACTTTCTTTAACAGGCAACTCCAGATTTTTGATAAAATAGACCGAGTGAAATGTAATTAATGAGCCTCATTGAAGGAGGATATTGGATTGAAAGCAAAATGGGTAATAAGCATGCTGATCGGCGCATTGATAGTAAGTCCGATACAACCGGCTGTAGCAGCAGAAACGCAGTCCATAGAAGATGAAATCATTTATGATGTCTTGGTAGACCGGTATTTCAATAAGAAAATCGACAATGATTTTGAAGTGAACGCATTGGATCCAGCTGCATTCAGCGGTGGGGATTTTATCGGGTTGTCGGATAAAATGATGCACATCAAAGACATGGGCTTTACGATGATGTCTATTGGCTCTGTGTTTGCGTCTTCTACATATGATGGAAAAACCGTTCTCGATTATAGCCAATTGGAGCGGCATTTTGGAACTGAAGAAGAGTTGCAAGCTTTGATCGAACAAAGCCATAAAGAGAATTTGAAAGTCATGGTAGACTTGCCGACACAAAGTCTTAGTCCCGATCACGCTTGGGCTGCGCAACATCCGGAATGGTTCACAGAAAATGACAACGGTACGCTGGCACTTGATACAGCAAACTCCGAAGTGCAAAAGCAATTGATCGAATCAATGGCTGCTTTTATTAAAAAGTATGACGTTGATGGTTTGCGGTTGCAGGATTCCGATAAACTGGATGCTGGATTTGTTCAAATTTTTTCAAATGAATTAAAGACTGTACGGGAGATCTACTTGATCAATGATCAAGAAAGCGATGGCATAGAAGGGCTGGATGCAGTCGTCTTGCCAGAAGCGGAAACGGTATTGAGAAGTTATTACAAAAACTTCGACCAAGATGCGACCGGCTTGTCTGAAATTATTCAGGAAAGTCCTGGTCACTTGATCCGTGTCGATTCCTTGCTTGGTTCCAGGTTCACAGCCGATGCTGTGAAAGAAAAGGGATTCCCGCCGACACGATGGCGGTTGATTTTAACCCAATTGCTGACGATGCCTGGGATTCCAGTCGTTCAGTACGGTTCTGAAACAGCGATGAATGGTGTGGCTCTTCCTGAATCGCATCAAATCATGGATTTGGCCGTTGAAGAGGAATTGATCGATCACATTGAGAATTTAAACTCGCTGCGGAACTCGTCTGCTGCATTGCGCACAGGCGAGACTGAAATTCTTCACGAAGAAGATGGATGGATAGTTTACAAACGCTTTAATGATGAAGAAACGTGGATTATTGCCATCAATAATTCATCAACGACAAAAAGCATCAGCATTCCAGCGGATCAAATTGGCAGTGACAAAGAAATGCGCGGATTGTTTGAAAGCGAAGTTGTGCGTCAAGACAGCAATGGCGATTACCGCATCACGCTGGATCGTGAAATCGCAGATACGTTCCATGTGACAGAAGAGCGGGGGTTGAACACTGCTTATATGGTGGCATTAGCAGTCTTGTATCTATTGTTCATGCTATTCATCTGGTTTGTCTGGAGAAAAGGCAAACAGCGCAAAGCGGACGAAGCGGCAAAAAATAAGTAAGCAAAAAACCGGCTCCTGAATAGGAGACCGGTTTTTTTGCTTTTGAGACAGTTCTTTGAAACCGTATTTTCCGAAGCTTCACGCTCGCTTTCCATGGGGCGGGAATCGAGCCTCCTCGTCCGCTGTCGAAAACCAGTGCTCCTGCATCGCTTCGCTAGCTTCGTCGCAAAGGTATGACCGAATGAAGTTCGGCCATACCTTCCCTGCGGGGTCTCTCAAACCCGCTAGTCCCACAGGAGACGAGCGAACGCTTCTTCAAATACGTAGACAGTAGACTTATTTTTTAAGACAGTTACATTAATTTTTTAAAAAATATAGTGGTTTATTTAACCGCTTTATAGCCTGCCATATTGATTGGATCTTTTGGTGATGAGAACGGTGGGGCGTAGCTAAGCTCCAACGCCTGCAAATCTTCGATTGTCAGACCCGCATAAATGGCGGTAGCGATGACGTCAATTCGTTTGTCGATTCCTTTTCCGCCGAAGCATTGCGCCCCGAGGATTTTACGACTGTCGGGATGGTAATGCACTTTTAAAGTTAGCCGCGCATGATCTGGATAATAACCGGCATTTGAATTGCCTTTGTGAATGACGGTTTCATAAGGGAGGTTACTGTCCTGAAGCATCGTTTCACTTAAACCGGTCATCGCCACAGTTTTCGAAAACACTTTCACTACGGAAGTGCCGAGGAGACCTCGTTTTGGAATCGCATCTCCTGTTAAATGCCGTGCGATCAAATAGGCTTGACGGTGGGCCGGCCAAGCGAGAGGAACGCGTTTCGGACCTCCCGTTACCATATCGGTATTTTCAGATGAGTCGCCAAGAGCGTAAATGTTGGAATCGGCAGTTTGCATAAATTCATTTGTTTCAATGCCGCCAGTTTCGCCAATCGGCAACCCAGCTTTTAAAGCTAATTCCGTATTTGGCCGGATGCCGACACTCATGATTTGGAAATCGGCTTCGATTGTTTCATCATTCGATAAAGTCAATAAATGTCCATCAATGTTCTTCACAGAAACGCCTGTTAGCACATTAACGCCGTTTTTTTGAAGTTCGTCTTTAACTAGAACAGACATGTCTTCATCTAGAATAGACATGACGTTTTGAGACCGATGAACCAAATTCACACCAATACCCAGGTTTTTTAAGTTTTCAGCCATTTCAATGCCGATAAATCCGGCTCCTGAAATGCAGCAACTCTGCGGCTTGTGTGTATCGATGTAATGTTTGATGTTCTCCATGTCGCCATAGCTGCGGAGGACAAAAACATCAGCGGTCGATATGCCATCGATAGGGGGTATGATTGCAGAGCCCCCAGTAGCTAGGATCAACACGTCATATGATTCGTTGAATACTTTATCTGTTGCTAAGTTTTTTATCGCAATCGTTTTTTCGCTGCGGTTGATTTCCAAGGCTTCGTGCTTCATGAAAACATCGATATTCCGCTTTTCCTTGAATGAAACGGGTTCGGCCACCAGCAAAGACTCAGGATCTTCAATGACGTCTCCAATGACATAAGGCGTGCCGCAAGCAGCATAGCTCATTGTCGCATCACGATCGAACACTTTGATAGACGATTCTTTATCGTAAAAACGGATTTGTGCAGCGGCCGTTGCACCTCCGCCGACTGCTCCGATAATGACAATTTTCCTCATTGTCCGTTCACCTCAGACTTTCACTTGGTTTTGGAAAAAGACAGCGAGTGTCCCAGGTCCGGTATGGGCAGCGATAACGGAGCCAATCATATAGATATCCACATTTTTCGGTTGAAGTTGCGCTTCGATTTCCTGTTTTAACAAAAGCGCATATTCGAGATCATCCCCATGGCTGATGGCAACGGTTTGTTCGCCCCATGCAGTTCCACGTTCTTTCATTACTTCCACGATGCGTTTCAGCACTTTTTTACGCCCTCGCAATTTTTCAATCGGCACTAATTTGCCGTCTTCGACATGAAGCAATGGTTTGATGTTGAGCAAGCCGCCAACAAAAGCGCTGCCTTTCGAGATGCGTCCGCCTTTTGCCATGTAATCCAAATCTTCGACTGTGAACAAACTTTCCAAATGAGCGATCATGAAATGGACTGCGTCGATGATTTCTGAAAGCGTCTTGCCTTCAGAACGCAATCGAGCGGCTTCTTTGACAATCATTCCGTAGCCGAGTGATGCAGCTTTAGAATCAATGATGGTTAAATTCAAGCCAGGATGATCTTCTCGTACTTGATCAGCAATCATAACAGCTGTGCTATATGTACCCGACAATTCGGAAGAAAAGGCGATATACAAGCCTTCTTCTCCGGCTTTTGCCAATTTCTCAAATGTGTTCATCATTTCCTCTGGTGAAGCTTGAGAAGTCTTCGGATGAATGTCAGAACGAATCGCATCATATACGGTTTTGGAATTGATCGTTCGGATGTCTTCATATTCGGCATCGCCAATATGGACGCGCAATGGAAAATATTCAACGTTTTCATCAACAAAAAATAATTTTGGCAAATCAGAAGCACTATCAGCAAATAATCTCATAAAAATCCCTCTTTTCGTATTTAACCTTTAATATACTTTTTTGTAAGATTCAGGCGATCAATCAATAATTCAGCGATGCCGTCTTCGTTATTCGTCAATGTGATTTCATTGGCTATATTTTTTAAGGGACTGATGGCATTGCCCATCGCAACCCCGACGCCTGCATAATCAATCATTTCAAGGTCGTTGTCTTCGTCGCCGAAAGCGATGATGTTTTCTTGTGCAATACCGAGTGATTTCGAAACGCGGTCGATTCCGACTGCTTTATTCATCCCGCTTTTGACGATTTCGATTACATGCCATGGAGCGCCCCAGCGGCGATGGTCGATGACTTCTGCGTGAACTGCATTTAAATGGGCGTGAATCGACTCCACTTTTTCAAATGGTGCATGAATCAGCAGCGATGTCGGGTCGACGCGCAAGAAATTGCGAAGATCTCCAGTCGTAATGCTCGGCTCGCCCATGCTGAAGATGTCCATCAATTTCTCGTCGTGGTGGTGGACATACACGTCATCCAATACTTCTGCGATGATGTTATGGAAATTGAAATCGTGCATGGCATCGACGACTTCGTGAACAACATCCAAGGAAATCGGCGTATGATGCAATCCCCAGTCATTATAAATAGGATGATGGACAAACGCTCCGTTAAAATTGACGATTGGCGTTTGCAAGCCCAATTCTTTATAATAAGTTTCACTGGAACGATAAGGACGTCCTGTAGCAATCATAACTTGGTGGCCTTCCTCAATCGCTTGGAATAAGGTTTGTTTGGTTTTAGGGGAAATGATTTTTTGGTCGGTTAATAACGTGCCGTCTAAATCCAATACAATTAGATGCTGTTTCATGGTATCCGTCTCCTTTCTCTCTACTATATAGTGTAGCGATAAGGGGAGCATTTCGTCAAAGAAACTTGACGGTTACCATAAAAAAAGAGGAAATTTAAGGGAATGGCTGATTGGTTGCCGGTATTTGGCAACATTGATAGGATGTAAGAAAAGGAAGTGAAATCGATGCATGTAGAGAAAGAGAATTGGAATGGCGTTCCGTTATTGCATGTTGTCCCCGATGGTAAGCAGAAAGAGCGTTTGCCGACTGTTATCTTTTTCCACGGACATATGAGTGCAAAAGAACATAATCTGCATTACGCCTATCAAATGGCGGAAAAAGGTGTACGCGTATTATTGCCGGATGCGCATCTTCATGGCGAACGGGAAGAAGGTTTGGATCAGATTCAGATGAGCCTGCGCTTTTGGGAAGTGGTGTTGACGTCGATTGAGGAGCTGGAACGATTAAATCAGGAATTACATAGACAACAATTGGTCTCAGGTGAAATTGGAATCGGTGGTACTTCTATGGGAGGTATTACGACACTCGGCGCGCTGACCGTATATCCATGGATTCAGGCTGCATCGGTCATGATGGGTGCCGCAAATTACGTCCAATTGGCGAAAGCGCAAATGCAGCAATTCGAATCAAAAGGGTTTAAACTGCCTATAACAGCAGAAGAGCGGCGCAATATGCTGCAGACCTTGGAACGTTTTGATGCCACTAAGAACAAATCGATATTCAACAGCCGTCCTGTATTCTTCTGGCACGGTGAGCAAGATACGACTGTGCCATTTTCGCCGATGTTCAGTTTTTATAAAGCGTTGGTAGAAGATTACGAAGAGGTGCCTGAACGATTACACTTTATGCGAGATAAAGAAGCGGGCCACGCCGTCAGCCGTAGTGGAATGCTTGCGGCAACAGAATGGCTCGTGCAGCATACTGCAAAACAATAAGCTGGGGAATTTGAATTGCACGGATTTTTTGTTAAGATAAGAAGAGCAGAAGAAGGAGGGCTTTAAATGGATCAAGATATGAGAGATAGCATGATGGGCGCATTGGAACAAGTAATCGACCCGGAACTAGGAGTCGATATTGTAAACCTTGGATTGGTCTATGATGTAGATTTATCAGAAGACGGTTTTGGTGTCGTGACAATGACATTAACTTCAATGGGTTGCCCGATGGGACCCCAGATTGTTGATATGGTGAAAAGAGCATTATATGAACTTCCTGAAGTTGAAGAAGTCGACGTAAAAATTGTATGGCAGCCTGTATGGGGCAAAGAGAATATGTCGCGCTACGCAAAAATGGCGCTTGGCATCCGTTAAAACGGATGGACCTACCGGAAATCAATTTCTAGGTAGGTTTTTTTTATGGCTTAATTGTTTGCTATTGAGAGAAGAATTTCATATAATTTAATTAGTCAGTAAAGGTCAAACTTTATAAGGAGTGAGCAGAATGGTGCAATTTCAAAACCAGAATCAAGAGCAACAATCACCACTCGAGCAATATGGACGCAATATGGTCGAGCAAGCGAAGACTGGTAAAATGGACCCGGTTATCGGTCGAGATCAGGAAATCCGCGATGTGATTCGAATTTTATCGCGTAAAACGAAAAACAATCCCGTATTGATCGGGGAACCGGGTGTAGGGAAAACGGCAATTGTAGAAGGATTGGCGCAACGAATCGTTCGCAATGATGTGCCGGAAGGATTGAAAGACCGAGTGATTTATGAGCTGGATATGAGCGCATTGATTGCCGGTGCAAAATACCGTGGGGAATTTGAAGAACGCTTGAAAAGCGTCTTAAAGCAAGTAAAAGACAGCGATGGCCAAATTATTTTGTTCATTGATGAAATTCATACGATTGTCGGGGCTGGTAAAACTGAAGGTGCGATGGATGCCGGGAATATGCTGAAGCCGATGCTTGCTCGCGGGGAGTTGTATTGCATCGGTGCCACGACGCTTGATGAATACCGCAAGCATATTGAAAAAGACCCGGCATTAGAACGGCGCTTCCAGCAAGTTCTGGTGCGTGAACCATCTGTAGAAGACACAGTTTCGATTTTGCGTGGGTTGAAAGAGCGATTTGAATTGCACCATGCTGTGCGCATTCATGACCGGGCAATTGTAGCTGCAGCGACGATGTCCGATCGATACATTACAGAGCGTTTTTTACCGGATAAAGCGATTGACTTGATCGATGAAGCTTGTGCGATGATCCGTACAGAAATCGACTCGATGCCGCAAGAGCTAGACGAAGTGACACGTAAGCTCATGCAGCTTGAAATCGAGGAACAAGCGTTGATGAAAGAGAAAGATGCTGCCAGCAAAACACGTTTAGAGACGCTGCGTAAACAAATTACGGAATTGAAAGAATCCACTGCCGGTATGAAACAGCAATGGACTTCTGAAAAAGAAGCGTTGAAAAAAATCCAGGAAAAACGTGAAAAACTGGATCAGTACAGAAGACAGCTTGAAGATGCCGAGAATAGCTATGATTTAAATGCTGCAGCAGTACTGCGCCATGGGAAAATCCCGGAACTTGAAAAAGAACTGAATTCACTGGAATCTGGTCTCGAACAAGAAGGGGCAGAGCGCTTGTTGCGCGAAGAAGTGACCGAAGAAGAAATTGCAGGAATTGTAGCTCGTTGGACAGGAATTCCTGTCACAAAATTGGTCGAAGGCGAACGCGATAAATTACTGCGCCTTGGAGACACGTTAAAAGAACGTGTGATTGGACAAGATCAAGCGGTAGAACTGGTGACCGAAGCTGTTTGGCGTGCTCGTGCAGGCATTAAAGACGAGCAAAAACCGATTGGGTCGTTCATATTCCTAGGACCGACCGGTGTCGGTAAAACGGAACTGGCCAAAGCCTTGGCTGCGAACCTCTTCGACTCGGAAGACCATTTCATTCGAATCGATATGTCTGAGTATATGGAAAAACACAGCGTCTCCCGCTTAGTCGGTGCACCTCCTGGCTATATCGGCTATGAAGAAGGCGGTCAATTGACGGAAGCGGTTCGGCGTAATCCATATTCGGTCGTGTTGCTTGATGAAATTGAAAAAGCACATCCGGATGTAGCGAATATTTTGCTGCAAATTCTGGATGACGGCCGCATTACCGATAGCCAAGGGCGACTCGTGAACTTTTCTAATACGGTGGTCATTATGACTTCAAATATTGGTTCGAATTTCATCGGCGAGGAAACGAAAGAACATTCGCTTGATGACATCATCATGATGGAACTGCGCAAGCATTTTAAACCGGAATTATTGAACCGCATCGATGATATCGTCATTTTCCATGCGCTCGATAATCGTCATTTCTACGGCATTGCGAAGAAAATGTTGGCTGAACTTGGCGCTCGTCTAGCTCAACAGCAATTAACATTGGACGTCGACGATTCGGTGATCCATTATGTTGTCGAAGCGGGAACGGACCCTGTGTTCGGGGCACGGCCTTTGAAACGCTTTATCCAACGTGAGATTGAAACGAATATTGCCCGAGAGTTGATCAAAGGGGATATTCATCCGAACTCGACTTTGCAACTATCAATGGAAGACAATCGCATGATTATCACAAAAAAAGAAGCGTAACTCGGGTTTCCGAGTTACGCTTCTTTTTGGATTAATGTTTTTCGGGTGCTGGACCTTCAGGAATCAATGAAGATAAGACGAAGATCAGGACTGACACAGCCAAAGAAATATAAACACCAACCATAAAGTCGAAATGGACGTTCTGCACTGCGCTTACTACGTAATTTAATAACGAAATCAACAAGAAAGACCAAAAAAATGTACCTAGAAATTGCATCAATTTTCACCTCAACATAAGAAATATCTGTGTTAATCATATCATAACGTATTACAGACAGAAAGAAAGTTTCTCTTTTTTGAAAATTATTTGTCCGAAATTTGTCAGTTGGTTGAAATAAATGAATAAATGACGTATTATTATTACCAGGTACTAATAATTGATGTTAATTGAAATGAGGGAACGATCATGAATGCAGGAATAATCGGCATCGGAAGATGTTTACCAGAAGATATATTGACGAATATGGATTTGGAAAAACGCATGGACACTTCAGACGAGTGGATTCGTACAATGACTGGCATCGAAGAGCGCAGAATTGCAAAAGATGACCAAGATACTTCCCATATGGCATTGGAAGCTGCGAAACAAGCGATTAAAGACGCAGCGATTGATCCGGCTGACATCGGGATGATTTTAGTAGCTACGGTTACACCCGATCAGCCGTTTCCATCTGTCGCATGTATGATTCAACAAGAGCTTGGTGCAAAACATGCAGCGGCAATGGATGTTTCTGCAGCGTGTGCAGGCTTTATGTACGGAGCAGTCACAGCGAAGCAATTTATCGAATCGGATGTTTATAAATACGTCTTAGTGGTCGGAGTCGAGAAATTGTCGAAGATTACGGACTGGGAAGACCGCAACACAGCTGTTTTGTTCGGTGATGGAGCGGGAGCGGTCGTCATGGGCAAAGTTTCTGAAGGGCGCGGCATTTTGGCGTTCGAACTTGGAGCGGACGGCACAGGCGGCAAGCATCTGTACCAAGATCAAGAAGACCATTTAATCATGAATGGCCGCGAAGTGTTCAAATTCGCTGTTCGACAAATGGGCGAATCGGCTATTAATGTAATAGAAAAAGCAGGATTAGTGAAAGAAGATGTGGACTTTTTAGTGCCACACCAAGCGAATATACGAATCATGGAAGCGTCTCGCACACGATTGGATTTACCGATTGAAAAAATGTCGAAGACCATTCACAAATATGGCAATACGTCAGCTGCTTCGATCCCCATCTCTATCGTAGAAGATGTGGAAGAAGGACGGATTAAGGATGACGATGTCGTCGTCATGGTCGGTTTTGGCGGCGGTTTGACATGGGGCGCGATAGCAATGCGATGGGGCAAATAAACAGGTAAGCGAAAGGAAGATCGAATAGAATGGAAAATCGTCGAGTAGTAATTACAGGCATCGGGGCAGTGACGCCTCTAGGGAATGACATCGAAACAACTTGGGAAGCGATAAAAGCCGGGAAGTCAGGCATTGGACCAATGACGAGACTGGATACAGAGAAGTTTCCGGCAAAAATGGCGGCAGAAGTGAAAGACTTTTCAATCGAAGAATACGTTGAAAAGAAAGAAGCGCGCAAAATGGACCGCTTTACACATTATGCATTAGCCGCTTCTATTATGGCGATGAGAGATTCCGGATTGGAATTGAATGAAGAGAATGCTTTGCGTACAGGCGTATGGATCGGTTCAGGCATCGGCGGCATGGAAACAATCGAAAATCAAATGGACGTATTGAACACTAGAGGTGTTCGCCGCATCAGCCCGTTCTTAATCCCGATGATCATTCCAGACATGGCTTCAGGACAAGTTTCGATTTATTTCGGTGCAAAAGGCATCAACTCATGCACCGTAACGGCATGTGCATCAGGCACAAACTCTATCGGGGATGCGTTCAAAGTTATCCAACGCGGCGATGCCGATGCAATGATTACAGGCGGGGCAGAAGCGCCTATCACACAATTATCGGTGGCAGGCTTTACAGCTAACACTGCATTGACAACGAATACTGATGCTGCG
Organism: Planococcus sp. (in: firmicutes); assembly: GCA_041553775.1. GTDB lineage: Bacteria > Bacillota > Bacilli > Bacillales_A > Planococcaceae > Planococcus. The sequence goes on along the minus strand of JBFEIJ010000008.1, from coordinate 14,232 downwards.
ACTGCATCTCGTCCGTTTGATAAAAACCGCGACGGATTTGTAATCGCTGAAGGCGCAGGTATTGTCATTTTAGAAGAGTATGAGCAAGCAAAAGCACGCGGCGCAAAAATTTACGCAGAAGTTGTGGGCTATGGTTCAACAGGAGACGCACACCATATTACAGCTCCAGCACCAGGTGGAGAAGGTGCTGCACGCGCAATGGCACAAGCGCTTGAAGACGGCGGCGTTGAGACCACTGAAATTGGCTATATCAATGCGCATGGTACAAGCACGCCGTATAACGATCTATTCGAAACGATGGCTGTTAAGTCGGTATTTGGGGAACACGCCTATAAACTCGGCATGAGTTCGACCAAATCGATGACGGGGCATCTTCTCGGAGCGGCTGGCGGCATTGAAGCAATTTTTACAGCACTCGCATTGAAAGAAGGCATCATGCCTCCCACAATGAATTATGGTACACCGGATGAAGAATGTGATTTGGATTATGTACCGAATGAGGCGCGTAAAGCAGATTTAATATATGCTATGAGCAATTCACTTGGATTTGGCGGGCATAATGCTTCATTGGTATTCAAAAAATACTAATGCAAATAAAATATTCATTCACTTTGCAATAAGTAAAGTGCGGGTTAAACAAAAAAAGACTGCAGAAGCTGCAGTCTTTTTTTGTTTAGCATAAATTATGCAATTCTAATGGAATCATTGTAGAACTTATCTGTTTGCGCGGCCTAAGCCCATCGCGTCTTCCATTTTCTTTAGTGTGCGGTTGGCGAGTAAATTCGCTTTTTCAGCACCACGATCCAATATGGCATCGAGTTCTTCCGATTCCAATAATTCTTTATAACGTTCTTGGATTGGTGCAAGGTGTTCGGTCACAGCATTTGCTACTGATGCTTTAAAGTCTCCGTAGCCAGCGTCTTTGTACTTATCGACAAGCGATTCGACTGTTATGCCTGTCAGAGCGGCTTCAATCGTCAATAGATTGGATATGCCCGGTTTATTAATCGGATCAAAACGAACAATGCCTTCTGAATCTGTCACGGCACTCTTGATTTTCTTTTCGATTGTCTTAAGGTCGTCTAACAAAGTCACGACCGCTTTTTTATTCGGATCGGATTTGCTCATTTTTTTAGTGGGATCCTGCAGCGACATGATGCGGGCTCCGTGTTTCGGAATACGAATCTCAGGAATCGTCATAATCTTTTTAAAGCGTTTATTGAAACGCTCTGCCAAGTCGCGCGTCAATTCGATATGCTGCTTCTGATCATCACCGACAGGCACGATATCTGTTTGATAAAGCAAGATATCCGCTGCCATCAATGGTGGATAAGTAAGCAACCCGGATGAAACAGATTCATTTTTAGTGGATTTGTCTTTGTATTGCGTCATCCGTTCCAGTTCACCGATCGTCGAAATGCATTGCATCATCCAACCTGCCTGTGCATGGGCAGGAACTTCAGACTGAATGAACAGCGTCGCTTTTTCCGGATTGATGCCGGCAGCGAGATATAAAGCCGCTAATGACTTGATATTTCTACGCACTTCTTTATTGTCTTGCGGCATCGTGATCGCGTGTTGGTCAACGATGCAAAAAATGCAATCATACTCATCTTGCAGTTCTGTAAATTGCTTAAATGCGCCGATATAGTTTCCTAAAGTCACTGTACCGGTAGGCTGTACGCCTGAAAAAATCTTTTTCATCGACAATTCCTCCTCCAAAATAAAAAAACACAGCACACATCCCCAAAAAAAGGGACGAATGATGTGTCTTTCCGCGGTACCACCCTAGTTGCCGTCTCCGGCCACTCTTCTTCATAACGTGAAGATCACGGAAACGGCTACGTTGCTTCACCGCTTCAGCTCAAAAGTCCATTCGATAGCCCCCTACGCCTGTTTCCACCAACCACAGACTCTCTATTATAGTAGGAAGACCATTTACTACTCTTTATCACAGCTTCATATATTCATCTATTATAGTATAAAGTCGAAATTAGGCGCAATATCTACAGCATATAAATCAGCAGACAAATTCCCATCACCAATAACGTAACACCACCAACTACCAATAAGGGGGAGCTGGAGAAATCCAACACTTCGGAAGGCAACCTCATCTCATCTTCTTCTAAAGTGGACTTGCCTTTAAATACTTTTCGCATGCTCATAGTGAAAATATCAAAAACGCCTGTTCTAACTACATAGACCCATAGTCCAATAAAAACTAATGCGCCACCAAAAATAAAGGACGTATTAATATAGGACAAAAGAGAGAATGGATCGCTTCTAAAAGTCATGGTCAAGAATATCAGAACTTGTATTATTAATATACCGATAAAGAGTTTTTTCATTTTTTCGCACCTCAATTCTAATCTAGTGTAGAAGATATTCAAAAAAAAATCAAAAAAAAATGAAAAATTTTACCTTAGTAAACGCTTACAAACCCAATATTCGCGCTACTTCATGCTTATTAACTGAAATCTTTCTGTCATCTATTTGTAATTTACTTTAAAAAAACCCTGTACAAGAAAAAAAGAATATGTATAATTAACAGTGTACCAATTTTTCAGAAAACTTAAGGGGGTCACGCAAGTGAAGAACAGCAAGTTATTTTGGCTAATCAGCCTAGTTTTAGTTCTAAGTGCATTTTTAGCTGCATGTGGTGGCGATAGTGACGAAGGAACTAAAGACACAGAGAAGAAAGACGAAGGAACAGCTACTGAAGCACCAGCTGGAGAAAAAGATGAAGTACAAGAACTTAACTTGATGGAAGGCGCAGAAATTCCTTCAATGGACTCAGCAATCGCTGAAGATTCTGTAGCATTCAACATCTTGAACAACGTTAACGAAGGTTTGTTCCGCTTGAACCAAGATAACGTTGCTGAACCAGCTCTAGCTGAGGGCGAACCTACTATCAGCGAAGACGGCTTGACTTACACATTCAAATTGCGCGACGCTAAATGGTCTAATGGTACGCCAGTTACAGCGCAAGATTTCGTATTTGCATGGCAACGCGCGATTGACCCAGCAGTTGGATCACCTTATGGTCCATACATGATGGCTGGAACAATCAAAAACGCTACAGCAATCTCTGAAGACAAAATGGACAAAGCAGAACTTGGAGTTGAAGCTACTGACGAGAAAACTCTTGTTGTAACTCTTGAGCGTCCAGTTCCTTACTTCATGTCATTGATGGCATTCGGAACGTTCTACCCGCAAAACGAAGCTTTCGTTACTGAAAAAGGCGATGCTTACGCGTCTAACTCAGATAACTTGCTTTCAAACGGTCCTTTCGTTTTAACTAACTGGGACGGCACTGGCCTTACTTGGTCAATGGAAAAAAACCCAGAGTACTGGGATGCAGAAGCAGTTACACTTGATAAAATCAATGTTGACGTAGTAAAAGAAACAGGAACAGGAGTTAACCTTTACACTTCTGGTGAAAAAGACCGCGTTGGTCTTGCAGGCGAGTACGCTTTGCAATACGCTAACAACGAAGAAGCTGTAACTGAACTAACACCAGTTCTTTTCTACTTGAAATTCAACCAAGAACGTCTTGGTAAAGAAACACCGCTTGCAAACGTGAACATCCGTAAAGCAATCTCTATGGCTTTCAACAAACAAGATCTAGTTGACGTAGTATTGGCTAACGGATCAGTTCCAGCTAACTACCTTGTACCAACTGAATTCACATTCGACGAGAGCGGAGCGGATTTCCGTGATGTTAACGGCGACATGAATGCATTTGATGCTGAAAAAGCTAAAGAATTCTGGGCTACTGGCTTAGAAGAAATTGGTCAAACTGAAGTTACTCTAGAATTACTTGGCGGCGACTCTGAAGTTGCTAAGAAAATGGATGAGTACTTGAAATCACAACTTGAAGAAAACCTTGAAGGTTTGACTGTAAACCTGAAAGCTGTACCTTTCGGAGTTCGTCTAGAACTTGATGAGAAACAAGATTACGATATCCAAAACTCTGGATGGGGCCCTGATTACCAGGATCCAATGACATTCGTTGATTTGTTCGTAACAGGTGCTTCACACAACTTGATGTCTTACTCTAACCCTGAGTTCGACAAATTGATCGAATCAGCTAAAGGCGATTTGTCTCAAGACCTAGCTGGTCGTTGGGATGCAATGGCTCAAGCTGAAAAAATCCTAGTTGAAGAAGACGCTGCTATCGCGCCGATTTACCAACGCGGTTCAATGTCACTTCAAAAACCTTATGTACAAGGAATCGTTAGACACCCATTCGGTGGAGATTACAGCTACAAATGGGCATTTATCTCAGGAAAAGAATAATTCTGTAAACTGGCCATTGTGAAAAACAAATAGAAAGAGAGTATATCGTATATGTTAGTTCGATATACTCTCTTTTCTAATGTATGAAAATTCACCGAAAATTGACCATATTCAGCTAATTTCAGAAAAAAACATGGCAACTATACATAACGGTTTATAGTCCGTGAAAAAATAGATCGAATCTTCTTGGAGGTGCAACATGGCAAGATATATCGGAAAACGATTAATTTATATGGTACTCACATTAGCATTGATTGCCACATTCACATTTTTCTTAATGAAAATTTTACCAGGATCCCCTATTGCTTCCGCTAGTAAATTATCTCCTGAACAAAGGGCAGTTGTCGAAGCAAGGTATGGTTTAGATGAACCTCTTCCCGTTCAATACTTTGAATACATGTTCGGCTTGCTGCAAGGCGACCTTGGCATCTCGATCAACCAATTTAAAGGTGCTAACGTAACAGATTTGATCTTGAGCCGTATGGGCCCGTCTGCACAAATCGGTTTACAAGGTATGGTGCTCGGAACATTTATCGGAGTACTGCTCGGTATGATTGCTGCATTGCGGCAAAATTCCTGGGTTGATTATTCCAGTACCTTAGTAGCCATTATTGGTATCTCGATACCATCGTTCGTATTTGCCTCATTGCTTCAATATTGGTTCGGATTAAAACTCGAGTGGTTCCCAGTTGCACTTTGGAAAGAAGGCTTTATGTCCAGTGTGCTGCCTTCCATTGCTTTAGCGATGTTCCCATTGGCAACTTCGGCGCGTTTTATCCGTACCGAAATGATTGAAGTGTTAAGCTCGGATTACATTACACTTGCAAAAGCAAAAGGTGCAAGCGGTTTTGAAATCGCCTTCAAACATGCTTTCCGGAATGCATTGATTCCATTAGTAACGGTTTTAGGGCCGATGGCTGTCGGAATCTTAACCGGTTCACTGGTAGTGGAACAAATTTTCGCGATTCCAGGAATCGGCGAGCAATTCGTTAAATCCATCATGGTAAATGACTTCTCAATTATCATGGGTACAACAATTTTCTTCTCAGTATTCTTAATCGTGGTTATCTTAATCGTAGATATTTTATACGGAGTTATTGATCCTCGGATCCGTCTTTCAGGAGGTAAAAACTAATGACACAAAATCTAGAAAAATTGCCGAAAGGTTCATTTGAGCGGGTTACAATCGACGCCGACCAAGCAGAGCGTATTTCTAAGCCGAGTATGAGCTTTTGGCAAGATGCATGGCTGCGTCTACGCAAAAACAAAGGTGCTATTGTCAGCATCATCCTTTTCACATTGATCGTTATCATGTCTTTCGTAGGGCCGATGATCAGTCCATACGAGCCGAATGCACAAACGATTACACACGCAAACTTGCCGCCTAAGATGCCGATTGTTGAAAACTTGGGCATTCTCGATGGGTATGGTACGTTGGGTGGACAAAAAATGGATATTTATGAATTGAAAAATGTAGAAGTGAATTATTGGTTCGGAACGGACGGTCTTGGCCGCGATATGTTCTCGCGACTATGGAAAGGGACGCAAGTTTCCTTGTTCATCGCTTTTGTAGCAGCAGCAATTGATATGTTGATCGGAGTTATTTACGGAGGAATTTCTGGATACTTTGGTGGCCGCGTCGATGATTTCATGCAGCGTATTGTTGAAATCTTAACGGGTATTCCTAACTTAGTAGTTGTAATCCTGTTCATTCTGATCATGGATCCAGGGATTGTAGCAATTATCATTGCCTTGACGATTACTGGTTGGACAGGAATGTCCCGAGTTGTCCGTGGCCAAGTGCTGAAATACAAAAACCAAGAATTCGTTCTTGCTTCTCGAACGCTAGGTGCAAGCGATAGTCATATTATTTGGAAACATTTAATGCCAAACGTTTTGGGGATTGTCATCATTAATACAATGTTCACGATTCCTGGTGCGATATTCTTCGAAGCTTTCTTAAGCTTCATTGGTTTGGGTCTGCAAGCGCCAGATGCGTCTCTTGGAACATTGATCAATGATGGATACAAATTGCTTCAGTTCCAGCCGCATATTTTAGCGTTCCCGGCAATTCTTTTGAGCTTGATCATGATTTGTTTCAACTTGATCGGTGATGGCTTGCGCGACGCGCTTGATCCTAAGATGAAAGATTAAGGAGGAAAGTTTAAAATGGAGAAAATTTTACAAGTAAAAGACCTCGAACTTTCCTTTAATACATTTGGTGGGGAAGTAAAAGCAATTAGAGGTGTAAACTTCGATTTATATAAAGGTGAAACTTTGGCGATCGTGGGAGAGTCGGGATCTGGTAAGTCAGTTACGACAAAATCCATTATGCGTCTGTTGCCTGAACAATCGGCTATTTTCAAAAATGGCGAAATTTTGTTTGACGGTCGTGACTTAACGAAATTAACTGACAAGGAAATGCAAAAGATCCGTGGGAAAGACATTTCGATGATTTTCCAGGATCCGATGACTTCGTTAAATCCGACGATGCCAATCGGCCGTCAAATCACTGAGCCGATTTTAAAGCACCAAAAAATCAGTAAATCCGAAGCGAAAAAAGTGGCGATCGACCTTTTGCGTCTCGTTGGTATGCCAAAACCGGAACTACGGATGAAACAGTATCCGCACCAATTCTCAGGCGGTCAACGCCAGCGTATCGTAATTGCCATTTCATTGGCTTGCAACCCGCAGATTTTGATTGCGGATGAGCCAACTACAGCGTTGGATGTTACGATCCAAGCGCAGATTTTGGAATTGATGAAAGACTTGCAGAAAAAAATCGATACATCGATCATCTTTATTACCCATGACCTTGGTGTTGTAGCAAACGTTGCAGATCGTGTAGCTGTTATGTACGGTGGGAAAATTGTGGAAATCGGTACAGTCGATGAAATCTTCTATAACCCGCAGCACCCTTACACGTGGGGCTTATTGAGCTCGATGCCGTCATTGGATGCGAACGAATCGAAATTGTACGCGATACCTGGTACGCCTCCTGATCTATTAGATCCGCCAAAAGGCGATGCATTTGCATTGCGCAGTGAGTACGCATTGCAAGTTGATATGGAAAAAAATCCACCATTCTTCAAAGTGAGTGATACGCATCAAGCAGCTACTTGGCTTTTACATCCAGATGCTCCAAAAGTAGAGCCGCCAGCTTCTGTAATTGAGCGTATGAAAAAGTTCCCAGGCAGCAGATATTATGAAGGGGGAGCTGTATAATGGCTGAAAAGTTATTAGAAATCAAAAACTTGAAACAGCATTTCAATAAAGGCAAAGCCAACGAAGTCAAAGCTGTGGACGATATCAGCTTTGATATTTATAGAGGCGAAACTCTAGGCTTGGTTGGTGAATCGGGTTGCGGTAAATCCACAACAGGTCGTTCAATCATCCGTTTATACGATGCAACTTCAGGCGATGTTTTCTATGAAGGTGAAAACGTACACGGTAAAAAGTCCAAAAAAGATTTAAAGAAATTCAACCGCAAGATGCAGATGATTTTCCAAGATCCATATGCGTCATTAAACCCGCGTATGAAAGTTATGGACATCATTGCTGAAGGTATCGATATCCACGGTTTGGCGAAAAATACGGCAGAGCGTAAAAAAATGGTTTTTGATCTATTGGAAACTGTTGGCTTGAACAAAGAGCATGCGAACCGCTATCCACACGAATTCTCAGGTGGACAGCGCCAACGTCTTGGGATTGCACGCGCTCTTGCAGTAGATCCGGATTTCATCATTGCGGATGAGCCGATTTCTGCATTGGATGTTTCCATCCAAGCGCAGGTAGTCAACTTATTGAAAGAACTACAAGAGAAAAAAGGTTTGACTTATCTTTTCATCGCTCACGATTTGTCCATGGTAAAATACATTTCTGACCGTATCGGGGTAATGTATTTCGGTAAATTGGTCGAGTTGGCTCCAGCAGAGGACTTGTACATCAATCCGATGCACCCATATACTCAATCATTATTGTCTGCCATTCCATTGCCAGATCCGAATTATGAGCGTAACCGGGTTCGTAAAGCTTATGATCCTGCATCTCATAATTACACAGAGAAAGATGATGTACGCATGAGAGAAATTACACCAGGCCATTTTGTTCAATGTTCGACTTCAGAATTCGAAGCATTGAAAGCGTCTGTTGCAGTTCGATAAAATGTGTCAAACAGCGGTGCCTTTTATTGGCATCGCTGTTTTTTTACTTTCTATTTACCTAAATAATGATAAAATTGGTATAGAACAATAGAAAGAAAGCGGGTGCAAGATGATTCAGAAGAAATGGGCATTTATCAGCGCATTATTGGTGAGTTCTGTATGGGCATCGCCTGTAGGTGCTGCTGAAGACGAGGTTTCACCGGATTTTACAACACGCAGCTATAAAGGCACGGAGTTTACTTCGGAAATGATGGCAAATTCTACTTTATATCGATACAGTTCAGGATTAACGTTTGAGTATCCGGATGCTGTTCGCGGTATATTCGTTACCGGAAATTCAGCGGGCGGAGAACGTTTTGAAAGATTGGTCGACTTTGTGGATAAGACGGAATTGAATGCAATGGTCATTGATATTAAAGAAGACTTAGGGCATTTAACTTATATGCCGGAAGAAGGATCGGATTTGGCAGCTTTGGAAATCGGCAAGCCGTTTATCAGAGATCCAAGAGCTGTATTGGAAAGACTTGAAGAAAAACAAATTTATCCGATTGCACGCGTTGTTGTGTTTAAAGATTCGTTGCTTGCTGAAAAGCGTCCGGAATTATCATTTGTTGATAATGGAAAAGTATGGAAAAACGGTCGCGGAGAAGCGTTTGTTAATCCTTTCTTAAAAGAGGTTTGGGATTATAATGTACAAATTGCGATAGAAGCCGCTAAAATGGGCTTTAAAGAAATCCAGTTTGACTATGTGCGATTCCCCGAGGGCTTTGAAAACAAAACGGATATTTTGGAGTTTTCCATGGGGGAATATGAAGGAGCTTCAAAAGATCCTGTACAAGCGCGTGTAAGCGCCGTAACGGATTTTGTCGCATATGCTAGAGAACAATTGAAACCATACGATGTTGAGGTGTCTGTGGACATTTTTGGATATTCAGCGACATTGGTTGAAGCACCAGGCATCGGTCAAAACTTCAGTAAGATATCGGATAATGTGGACGTAATTTCTTCTATGATTTATCCGAGTCATTGGACTTCGTATTTCGGTATTGCGAAACCGGATCTTGAACCTTATAAATTAGTTTCAGAGTATGCAAAAATGGAGAACGTTAAATTGGGTGAATTGAAAACACCGCCTGTTTCTCGTCCGTGGCTGCAAGACTTTACTGCTTCTTATTTAGGGGCAGGCAATTATAAAAAGTATGGCAAAGCAGAAGTAGAAGCTCAAATTAAAGCCCTTAATGATAACGGCATTAATGAGTTTTTGTTATGGAATGCGGGTAATACTTATTCACAAGGCGTTGACTACACGCCGTAAAGATCGAAACCTCCAACAAATTATTGTTGGAGGTTTTATTTTTGAAACCTTTTGGTTGTTGAAACGTTATAGTATGTGTAAGTAAATGAGAAAGTTGGTTTTCAAAACGTGTTTATAATTGAGAATACTTTTTTTGAAAATTGGGTTTAACCTCTACATGGTGGGGTAAATTATAGTTATATAAAAAGAAGTGTTATGTAGATAATATATAGCCAATATGTGACAATATATCCGTATAAACATATTTTTTTAATAATAGTATATCCATGTGAACGTAGATGTTGTATAATGAATGTAAAGCTTCTACATTATAGTGATTCTAATTTAATAATGATTAATTGAGTTAACTTGAATCCGAAAGGAAGTGCTTCACCATGATGGTTACATTATTCACTTCTCCAAGCTGTACATCTTGCCGCAAAGCAAAAGCATGGCTGGAAGAGCACGATATTCCGTATACAGAACGCAACATCTTCTCTGAACCGCTTACAATTAGCGAAATCAAAGAAATACTTAGAATGACAGAAGACGGCACAGATGAAATCATCTCTACCCGTTCTAAAATATTCCAAAAACTGAATGTGGATGTAGAAAGTCTTCCGCTTCAGCGTTTGTATGAATTGATCCAAGAATATCCAGGTTTGCTTCGCCGTCCGATTATTATGGATGAAAAACGCTTACAGGTCGGATACAATGAAGATGAAATTCGTCGATTCCTTCCTCGAAAAGTTAGAGCATATCAATTGCTTGAAGCTCAGCGTATGGTGAACTAAACATGATGCAACTTGCTGCCCGGTCTTTATGACAATTCATAATGGATCTCGGGCAGTTTTCTTTTTATTCTTATCCAGTTAAGAACGATAGTTAATTGGATTTGAACATTAATATTAATACCTTTTAATGGAGCGGAAGCGATGAAGGCACTTGCGAGTTTCAACTAGTTGCATTCATCAACAGAATCCTTTAGACTCTTACGTACCTCAAATACGTAGATTCAAGCAAAAATTTTCTCATTCACAATGAAAAAGTCTATAATGGGGCTAGTACCATTGCACGGCCTATAAGGACAATCCTCTTAGTCCATTTCGAAAGGAGAGGTGTAAAATGGAGATCGAAAGAATTAATGACAACACAGTAAAATTTTACATTTCCTATCTTGATGTTGAAGAACGGGGTTTCAGCCGTGATGAAATTTGGTTTAACCGAGATAAAAGTGAAGAGCTTTTTTGGGAAATGATGGATGAAGTCAATGAAGAAGCAGATTTTGTTATGGAAGGCCCGTTATGGATTCAAGTCCAAGCGATGGACAAAGGGTTAGAAGTGACGGTTACACGAGCTCAAGTGACCAAAGATGGTCAAAAGCTCGATCTACCTGACGATATTGAAGAACGACGCAAGTTATTCGGAAGCGAAGATACGGCTGCTCCAGAATTTGATGAATTTGAACCTGTATTTGAAGAGCCGGATCTCAAGAAAACGGATTATACATTCAATGTTACGCAAGTTGAAGACTTAGTTCCTTTAGCGCGCAGACTTGAGTACGTTGCAATTGAATCGGCTGTTTACCATTTTGAAAACAAATACTATCTCTATATAAATTTTGATGATTTACTTCACAGTGAAGAAGACGTCAAAAATTATATTAGCATCATTAGCGAATACCTGACTGCGTCACCATTAACGATTCACCGCCTCGAAGAATACGGCAAACCAATCTTTAAAGAAGACGCATTACCAAACGTCTTGCATTATTTCGGCTAAAGATCTCCTCTCGAGGAGGTCTTTTTTTATGTTCAAAATTTTAAAAAGCGCATCTTGCTTTCCCTCTATTCTTTAACTACAATCAAAAAAAGGAGAGTGAGTGCTATATTAATTGCGCTGAACAGTTCGAATGAATTGGTTTCGTTAGTAAAAACATTTTCCACTGAAGAGTTGGCGGCTCTTAAGAACAAACAGCGCTACTTCTGTCCGGGTTGCGGATCAGATGTACTGCTGAAAGCCGGTGAAGTGAAAATCCCCCATTTTGCGCACCGTTCCCTTGCTAATTGCGACGCTTTTAGCGAACCGGAAACCCCATTGCATTTGCATGGCAAATTGCAGCTCCATTATTTCTTCTCACAACACACACAAACTACTGAATTGGAAAAATACCTTCCATCCATCAAGCAGCGAGCAGACTTATTGGTCAATAACCAAATCGCAATCGAATTTCAATGCAGCACGATTTCCGCCGGTCAGGTGAGATCTCGAACTGAGGGGTATCAATCCATTGCCATTAAACCGTTATGGATTTTAGGACCTCGATTTTCTCCAACCGATGGGATTCAGATTATTCAACTCAAGCATTTTGAGCGTGAGATGATACAGCGGTCAAACGGCGTCGACTATTTGCTATCTTTCTGTCCGGAAACGAATGATTTTATTTATGCTTCGGGGCTTTTTTGGTTAGGCGGCAATCGCTGGGCGGCCAAATTGAAATCGTTGCCAGCGAATGCTCAAAGTTTGCCGTTTGCTGTTCCAAAAAAACTAACATGTGAAGAATACAAAGCGATCTTCCAATTAACGATGGCGCAGCGAGATGCATTCATCCGTTCTCAGCAATACATGAAAAACCGGTATCGAAATCCCTTTTGGGTTTTAACGTATGAGCTGAGACTTAATCATTTTGCCATTCCGTCTTATATCGGAATTCCCTTTGCTAGGGCGCGTTTGATTGAGGAACCTCCAATCATTTGGCAAATGCGCGTCATTAAAGTTATTCAGGATGGTGCGCCACTTGAATCGCTTCTTCAAGGCTCATGTATTAAGCTTGCAATCGGTGTTGAGACTCAAGAGGCAATGGCTTTATTAGAAGATTATGCAAGCATCTACAAAAAGCTCAATGATGAAAAACATGCTGATGGAAAGATATTGGAAGTTTTATATGCGCACTATTGCAAAAGCGGTTGAAAATTGAGAAAATAGGGTATTGTTTGATTCTGTACAAGTATGATCGAGGAGGAATAGGAAATGGCAGATACATTATTAATGCGCAATGAAGTTCCTGATGAACTGACGTGGAAATTAGAAGATATATTCGAAACGGATCAAGCTTGGGAGCAAGAATTCAAGAAAGTCGCTGAAATGGCAGAACAATCGTCATCTTATCAAGGTACTGTGAGTAAGGGGGCAGACGCTCTCTATCAAGTTTTTACATTTAGAGATGAATTGATCCAGCGTTTGCAAAAATTATACACTTACGCACATATGCGCTATGACCAAGACACGACAAATTCTACATACCAGGCAATGGACAGCCGCATCAAATCGCTTTATGCCAAAGTGTCAACGGGCTTATCGTTTTTGACGCCGGAAATTCTCAGCTTGGATGAAGCGGTTTTGACTAATTACGTAGAAGAGCATGATGGGCTGAAGCTGTACAAGCATGCACTTGATGAATTGAATGCTCACCGGCCGCATGTGTTGCCTGCGGAACAGGAAGCATTGTTGGCACAATTGTCGGAAGTGGTAAGTGCATCTTCAGAGACGTTCGGCATGTTGAACAACGCTGATATGGAATTTCCGGAAATTGAGAATGACAAAGGTGAAAAAACACGCATTACTCATGGCAATTACAGCCGCTTTTTGGAAAGTCCAGATCGCAAAATTAGAGAAAATGCTTTTAAAGCGGTTTATTCAACTTATGGCAGTTTCCGCAACACGTTTGCGTCGACACTCTCTGGAAATATCAAACGCGATAACGTCAACGCCCGCATTCGGAATTTCAAATCCGCTCGTGAAGCGGCATTGGCTGATGATCATATTCCAGAAAGTGTTTACGATAGCCTAGTTGAAACGGTGAACAACAACTTGCATTTATTGCACCGCTATGTGGCGCTGCGCAAAGAAGTGCTGGGCTTGGACCAAGTTCATATGTGGGATATGTATGCGCCGCTAGTGAAAGAAGTGAAGATGGATATTCCTTACGAAAAAGCCACAGAAACGATGCTGAAAGGCCTTGAAGCTTTAGGCGAGGAATATACTGGCGTAGTGGAAAAAGGCATCAACAGCAGGTGGGTGGACGTCAAAGAGAACAAAGGGAAGCGCAGCGGAGCATACTCTTCTGGTGCTTATGGGACAAACCCTTATATTCTTATGAATTGGCAGGACAATGTCGATAATTTGTTCACATTGGCGCATGAATTCGGCCATAGTGTTCACAGCTATTATACGCGTGCTACACAGCCTTACGTCTATGGGGATTACTCGATTTTTGTAGCAGAAGTGGCTTCGACGACAAATGAAGCGCTCCTTAACGATTATCTGGTAAAAACAACTGAAGACGATCAGGAACGAATTTACTTGCTTAACCATTGGCTTGATGGGTTCCGTGGCACGGTATTCCGTCAAACGATGTTTGCGGAATTCGAGCACTTGATCCACAAAATGGACCAAGAAGGTGAAGCGCTGACAGCT